>RFNJ01000125.1 GCA_009927255.1 Pseudomonadota bacterium
CAAGGTGAAGCCGACCCGCGGGATTGCGGTGAGTGGGGTGGCGAATGGTGGCGAGAATATTCGGGTGATGGTGGTGATGGGGGTTTTGAGCCTGCTGTTTGCGGTGGTGGGCGTGCGGTTGGCCTTTGTGGCGCTGATGCCGCCAGCCGAGCCGCGGGCGAGTATTCGGGAAATGCCGCGTGAGGCGTTGCGGCGGGGGAATATTTATGACCGTAATGGCGTGCTGGTGGCGGCGACGTTGCGGGTTTATAGCCTTTATGCCGACCCCAAGCGGGTGTTGGACCCCGTGGAAGTGGCCAACAAACTGCCCACCGTGCTGAAGGGGGTGAGTGCGGTGCATTTGCTGGGGCTGTTGACTGATCCGAACCGACGGTTTGTGTGGATTAAGCGGCGGCTGACGCCGGATGAGGCTGCGGCGGTGCATGCGCTGGGGCTGCCGGGGTTGGAGTTTCGGGAGGAGTTTGTGCGGGTGTATCCGCACCGCGAGATGGCGGGGCATTTGTTGGGGGCGGTGGATGTGGACAACAACGGGTTGGCGGGGGTGGAGCGTGGGCAGGATGCGACGTTGCGGCAGGGTGAGGATGTTCACCTTGCGTTGGATGTGCGGTTGCAGGAATTGCTGCGCAAGCGGGTGCGCGATGCGATGGAGAAGGCGGGCGCCAAGGCGGCGTGGGGCTTGGTGATGAAGGCGCCAACGCGGGAGATTGTGGCGATGGTGAGCTTGCCGGACTTTGACCCGAACCATTTGGGTGAGGCGAGTGCGGAGGCGCGGTTTAATCGGGCGGTGTTGGCGAGTTATGAGATGGGGAGCACGTTTAAGCTTTTTACGCTGGCGCAGGGGTTGGCCGAGGGGCGGATTACGCCGGAGACCAAGATTGATTGCCGTGAGCCGATTGTGATTGGGCGGTTTACGATTAAGGATTATCACGCCAAGAAGAGCATTTTGACCGCCACCGAAGTGATGCGTTACAGCAGTAATATTGGCGCGGCGAAGATTGCCGACATGAGTGGGCCAGCGTTGCAAAAGGAATTTATGCGCAAGCTGGGGTTTTTGGAGCCGGTGCGGATTGGGGTGAGTGAAGTGGGGCCGGTGCGCTACCCGAGCAACTGGGGGCGGGTGCAGACGTTTACCATTGCTTTTGGCCACGGGATGATGGTGACGCCGGTGCATTTGGTGGCGGCGGTGGCGGCGCTGGCGGATGGGCAATATAAGGTGCCGAGTGTGTTGCTGGGCGGGGTGGCGAGTGACACGGTGGCGCTGGGCAAGCAGCGGCAGGTGGTGGATGAGCAGACGCTGGGGCAGGTACATGAGCTGATGCGCGATGTGGTGCTGAATGGCAGCGGGCGGAGTTCGCAGTTGGCGGGGTTTGATATTGGTGGCAAGACCGGGACGGCGGAGAAAATTAGTGGACGGGGCTATGACAAGGGCAAAAATATTGTGAGCTTTGTGGGGGTGTTGCCGGTGAAAAACCCTGAGTATGTGACGCTGGTGATGCTGGATGAGCCGCAGAAAGGCTTTGAGACCGGTGGCAAGAGTGCGGCGCCCGCGGTGGGGGCTTTCTATCGTGACTTGACCCAATTGGCGGGGCTGAAGCCAGACATGGAGGAGGTGGCGGCTTATCGCGAACTTTTGGCGCGGAGCAAGCGGCGGGAGGATGATCCGTGGTCGGTTTATTTATTGAGTGACTTTAGGGCGAAGCGGGCGATGGCTTTGGGGAAGAAAATGGAGTTGGAGGATGGGGTGCATGATTAAGTTAACACATTTGCCCGCCTACGCCCGCGCTGCGCTTCGGGCTTCGGCGCGCGGCTATTTTGCTAAATTCGCTACGCTCATTAAGCAAAATATGCCGGAGGGATGGGGTGCATGATTAAGATTGAGCAGGCGTTGGAGTTGCTGCGGGGGAAGCGGGTGGTGGAGGATAGTCGGGAGGTGGTGGGTATTGCTGATGCTTTGGTGTGGGATAGTCGGATTATGAAGGGGGGCGGGGTGGAGTTTGTGCGGGCGGCTTTGGATAAGGGGGCGACGGTGGTGACGGATTTAGAGGTTCAAGGAGCTGTGCGGGTGGCGGATGCGGGGGAGGTTTTGGCGCGGTATGCGGCGGGGCATTGGCCCAAGCAGCCTGCCAAGATTGTGGGGGTGACGGGGACGGCGGGGAAGAGCAGTGTGGCGTGGTTTTGCCAGCAGATTGGCCGCCAGATGAACAGTGCGGCGGTGGGGACGTTGGGGGTGATTCGGGAAGATAAGGTGGTGGAATATACGGGATATACCAGCCCGAGTGCGTTGAAGGTTCATCCCATTTTGCAAAGTTTGGCGGAGGATGGGGTGGGCTTGGCGGCGCTGGAAGTGAGCAGCCATGCGCTGGCGCTGCGGCGGATGGACGGCGTGCGGTTTTGTGCGGCGGGATATACCAACTTTACGCAGGACCATTTGGATTTTCATGGCAGCATGGAGGAGTATTTTTTGGCCAAGCTGCGGCTTTTTAGTGAGGTTTTGCCGGAAAATGGCTTGGCGGTGGTGAATGTGCGGCGGCAGGAATTGTGGCCGATTTTGGGCGTGGTGAAGCAGCGCGGTGGCAAGCTTTTGAGTGTGGGCACCAGCAATGCCGAGCTGGTGGTGGAAGTGGTGCGGGCGGATGCGCGGGGGCTGCAGGTGAATTTGAAACTTGACCGTGTGCCAGTGGCGCTGGAGTTGCCGTTGGTGGGGAGTTTTCAGGCGGATAACTTGGCGGTGGCGCTGGGGCTGATGGTGGGGGCGGGGATGGCGTGGGGGGAGATTGCCACGGCGGCGGCGCATGTGACGAGTGTGGCGGGGCGGATGGAGATTGTGGGCGGTGGAAAGGCGAAAGGGCAGGGGGCTTTGGCCAAGGGTGGTAGGCCGACGGTGGTGGTGGATTATGCGCATAAGCCGGATGCTTTGCGGCGGGCTTTGGAGGCTTTACGGCCGATGGTGGTGGGCAGTGGGAAGCTGCGGGTGGTGTTTGGCTGTGGGGGGAATCGGGATGCGGGGAAACGCCCGATTATGGGTAAGATTGCGGCGGAGTTGGCGGATGCGGTTTATGTGACCGATGATAATCCGCGGCGGGAGGAGGCGGGGGGTATTCGCGACGCCGTGGTGGCGGGGGTGGTGGCGGGGGGCAAGAAGCCGCGCAATATTGGCGACCGCAGGAAGGCCATTTTGGCGGCGCTGAATGACAGCGGGCCGGATGATGTGGTGCTGGTGGCGGGTAAGGGGCATGAGGATGGGCAGATAGTGGGGGAGACGGTTTTGCCTTTTGATGACCGGGTGGTGGTGAGAGAATTGTTGGGGTAGGGTAGGTAACCGGTTGACCGGATGACAGGGTGACCGGATAAGAGGATTTAGGGAAGGGTAAGTTGATGAAGAAGATGCGGATGGGGTGGTTGGGGGTGGTTTTGGTTTCGGCTTTGGTGGCTTTTATGGTGGTGAAGTTATTGAGTCCGGCGCCGATTGTGGGGGGGAGTGGCGCGGCGGTTGCTGAGGGGGCTTTTGAGCGGGTGCTGCGGACGGGGGTTTTGCGGTGTAGCTATATTGTGTATCCGCCCGAAACCATAAAAGACCCGACCACCGGTGAGTTGAGTGGTGTGGTGGTGGATGTGACTGAGGAGGCGGCCAAGCGCTTGGGGCTGAAGGTAGAGTGGGTGGAGGAGGTGAATTTTTCCAATATGTTTGAGGGCTTAAAGGCCGGTAGCCATGATGCGGTGTGTGCGGGGATTTGGGAGAATCCACGGCGGGCGCGGGTGGCGCTGTTTACCACGCCGATTGATTATGGTTTGACGTTTGCGTTTGTGCGTGGGGGGGATAAGCGGTTTGATGCGGATATTATGAAAATTAACAGCCCCGAGGTGACGATTGCAGTGCTGGATGGGGAGTTTGGGGAGTATTTGGCGAAGGAGCGCTTCCCCAAGGCCAAGCTTTACCACCTGCCGAGCACCAGCGATGTGGCGCAGGTGCCGGAAACCGTGGCGAGTGGCAAGGCGGATGTGGCGTTTGCGCAAAAGGGGCCGATGAAGCTTTATATGCAGCATAATCCCGGGAAATTGCGGGTGGCGGGGGTTGGGGACAATCCCGCGCCGATTTCGGCGATGCCGGGCAACCCGATTGCGGTGCGCTATGAGGACTGGAAGCTGAAGCTGATGCTGGATGCGGCGCTTAAGAATTTGATTAATAATGGATTTGTGGAGGAGGTGATACGCAAGTATGACCCGAAATTGGATAGTTATGCGCTGGTGGCGGTGCCGTTTCGGTAGGATGATAGGATTTTAGGGTGTTAGGATGTTAAGGGTATGAGGGGGCCGCGTTAGCTGTTTTTTTGGTGTGAATTGGTGGGGGAATTTTGGGCGGGGGGCTGGTTTTTGGTTGGGTTTGGGTGGATAGTGGGGGCATGATTTATCATCTTTTGGTGCCGCTGGCGGAGTATGTGAGTTGGTTGAATGTGTTTCAATACCTGACCGTGCGGGCGGGGGGGGCGATGTTGACCGCGTTTGCTTTGTGGCTGCTGTTTGGCACGGCGTTGATTGCGAAGTTTCGGTTTTGGCAAAAGGGTGGTGATACGGTGAAGGCGATTTTGCCGCATGCGGGCAAGGCAGGGACGCCGACCATGGGCGGCGTGGGTGTGGTTGCAGCGCTGGTGGTGAGTGTGCTGCTGTGGACCAATTTGCTGAACCCTTATGTGTGGTTGATTTTGTTTGTGGTGGTGGGGTTTTTTACCGTGGGGTTTGTGGATGATTGGTTGAACTTGACGCGGCGCTGGCGGCGAGGGTTGCCGGGGCGGTTGCGGCTGCTGCTGGGAGCGGCGCTGGCGGTGGCGTTTTTGCTGGTGTATCAGCGGGTGAATGGGATGCCGGTGGCGACTGAGGTTTATTTTCCGTTTTTGAAAGACTGGGTGGTGGGACTTGGGGTGGTGGGGTTTGTGATTTTTGGGGTGTGCGTGATTGTGGGCTGTGCCAATGCAGTGAATATTACCGATGGGTTGGATGGGTTGGTGAGTATTCCGGCGGTGATTGTGGCGACGACTTTGGCGATTTTGGCGTATGTGATGGGGCGGGTGGATTATACGGCTTATTTGCATTTGCCCTACATTCCGGGAGCAGGCGAGGTGGCGGTGATGTGTGCGGCGTTGGCGGGGGCGATGCTGGGGTTTTTGTGGTTTAATGCGCCGCCGGCGCGGATTTTTTTGGGTGATACCGGTAGCTTGCCGGTGGGGGCGATGCTGGGGGCGGTGGCGGTGTTGATTAAGCAGGAGTTTGCGTTGTTGATTATTGGGGGGTTGTTTGTGCTGGAGACGCTGAGTGTTTTACTGCAGGTGGCGAGTTTTAAGTTGACGGGAAAAGGATATTTAGGATGGCGCCGTTGCACCACCACTTTGAGCAATTGGGCTGGCCGGAGAGTACGATTGTGGTGCGATTTTGGATTATCAGCATGATTTTGGCGCTGATTGGTTTGGCAACATTGAAGTTGAGATAGGTGCAGGATGGCTTACGGGTTACGCAAAGATAAGGCGGTGCTGGTTTATGGCCTGGCGGGCAGCGGGCGGGCGGTGGTGGAGAAGCTGGCGGAGGCGGGCATGCGGCTGCTGGTGTGGGATGATAAGTTGGCGGAGATGCCAGAGGCTTTGCGCGGGCTTGAGCGGGTGTTTTGGGTGCCGCCGGCGGAGATTGAGTGGCGTGATGTGCAGGTGTTGATTAAGACGCCGGGGGTGCCGATGGAGAGTGATTTGGTGCGGGCGGCGCAGGCGGCCAAAGTGCCGGTGATGGGCGAGATTGATTTGTTTTGGCGGCGGGAGAAGGCGAGTGGGGCGACGTTTATTGGGGTGACCGGCACCAATGGCAAGAGCACGACTACTGCGTTGATTGCGCATATTTTGAAGAGTGCGGGGAAGCAGGTTTTGGCGGGGGGGAACCTGGGGGTGCCCGCGATGTATTTGGGCGAGCTGGAGAGTGGTGGATTTTATGTGCTGGAGCTTTCGAGCTACCAACTGGAAATCATGCAGGAGATGGCGCTGGATGGGGCGGTGTTTTTGAACCTGACGCCGGACCACTTGGCGCGGCACAAGACGATGGAGAGTTATCGGGCGGCCAAACAGCGGATTTTTGATTTGGCCAAACCTGACGCGACCAAAGTGCTGGGGGTTGACCAGTTATTGCTGCGCGAGATTGCGGCTGGCACCGGCGCGATAACGGTGAGTGTGGGTGGTGAGGCCGAGGTGATGGTGCGTGATGGGGCGGTGTGGCGCGAGGGCAAGCAGGTGTTGAAGCTGGGGGATTTTGTGGATTTGCCAGGGCCGCATAATGCGCAGAACTTGGCGTGTGCGTTTGCGCTGCTGGTGCCGCGGTGGTGTTCGGTGGCGGAATTTGTGGCGGGGGCGAAGAGTTATCGGGCGTTGCCGCACCGTTTGGAGCAAGTGGGGGCGGTGGAGGGCATTCGGTTTATTAACGACAGCAAGGCGACCAATGGCGACAGTGCGGTTTATGCTTTGCAGAGTTATCCGGCGATTTATTGGATTTGCGGGGGGCAGCCGAAGACCGATGGTTTGGGGGCGTGTGTGGAGCACTTGGGGGCGGTGCGGGCGGCGTTTACGATTGGGGAAGCGGGCGAAGATTTTGCCGCGACTTTGCAGAAACGTGGCGTGGCGGCGTTTGTGAGTGGCACGATGGAGCGGGCGGTGGTGGAGGCTTTTGCGGCGGCCAAAAGTGATGTGGGTAAGGGGCCGGTGGTGTTGCTTTCGCCCGCGTGTGCGAGCTTTGACCAGTTTCGGAATTTTGAGCATCGGGGCGATGTGTTCGCGAATTGTGTGCGGGGGTTGATTCAGGACGGTGAGCCTGCGCCGCGGCGGAAGAAGGATAGCGAGGCATGAGTTTATTCCGGCAAAGCAGGCACCCGATTGTGCGGTGGTGGTGGGAAATGGACCGCGTGAGCGTGATTACGTTGTTGGTAATTATGTTGTGTGGTGCGGTGGCGGTGACCACCGCGAGTGTGGCGGTGGCGAAAACGTATAACGTGGGGGCGTATTATTTTGCGTTGCGGCAGTATGTTTTTTTGGGCGTGGCAGCTGGTTTAATGGTTGTTTTAACAGGTTTAAAACCGGTGGGGGTGCAGCGGTTGGGGATGATTTTATTTGGGGTGGCTTTTGTGGGGCTTTTGCTTACTTTTGTGCTGGGTGTGGAAGTGAAAGGGGCGAAACGGTGGTTGGAGATTGCTGGGCAGAGTGTGCAACCTACTGAATTTTTGAAGCCTGCCTTGATTATTTTGACCGCGATGCTGCTGGCGCATGATGAACCGCAGCGGCGCTTGCAGGGATTTTTAGTGAGTATTGTTTTGATGGCGATGGTAGCGATTCCGGTATTGTTACAGCCTAACTTTGGGATGGTTTTGGCAATGGGAACGGTGTGGTTTGCGCAGGTTTTTATGGCGGGACTACCGCTTTTGTGGTTGGCGCCCTTGGTAGCGGGGGGGCTTTGTGTGGTGGTGGGGAGTTATATGTTGCTGCCGCACGTGCGTGACCGTTTGGAGCGGTTTGTGAACCCGGGGGCGAGTGATACCTACCAGATTGACCAAGCCAGCGAGGCGATTATGGCGGGGCACCTGTGGGGCCGTGGGGCGGGGGAAGGGGTGGTGAAAAACCAACTGCCGGATGCCCACACCGACTTTATTTTTGCGGTGGTGGTGGAGGAATTTGGGATTTTGGTGGGGCTGATGTTGATGGGATTGTTTTTGTTTTTGGTGTTGCGCGGGTTTAGCCGCGTGGTGGAGCAGGATGACCGCTTTGTGCTGCTGGCGGCGGGTGGGCTGTTGACGCTGGTGAGCTTGCATGTGTGTGTGAACATTGGGGTGGCGTTGCATCTTGTTCCGACCACGGGGATGACGTTGCCGTTTGTGAGTTATGGGGGGTCTTCCACCTTTGCAATGGCGTTGGTGTTTGGGTTGTTGTTGGCTTTGTTACGTAAGCAGGGGCGGCGGTTTTGATGGGCAGCAACTTGACCGTTTTGGTGGCGAGTGGGGCGAGTGGGGGGCATTTGTTCCCCGCCATTGCGGTGGCCAAGGAATTGCAGCGGGAAGGGGTGGCGGTGCAGTTGGTGTTGGGTGGGGGCCGTTTTGCCGAGGTGGTGGAGCGGGCGGAGTTGCCTTATGTGCGGCTACCTGCGGCGGCGTTTAATGATCGGGGGGTGGTGGGGCTTTTGTGGGCGAGCATCCGGCTGCTGATGGGGATGCTGGTGGCGTTGCAGTTGGTATGGCGGGTGCGGCCCGCGGCGGTGTTTGGCACGGGGGGGTATGCCACGGTGGCGTTGCTGGTGGCGGGGAAGTTGCTGGGGGTGCCGGTGGTGATTCATGAGCAAAATGTGCTGCCGGGGCGGGCGAATCGGCTGTTGGCGCGGTGGGCGGATGTGGTGATTGTGACGTTTGCGGAGAGTGTGACGTATCTGCCGAAAAGATGTGGCAAGGTGCTGGTGCTGGGGACACCGTTGCGCGATGAGATTTTGGCGCTGGCTAAGGTCAAGCGGAGGGCGGCGGCGGACTTTAGGTTGTTGATTTTGGGGGGGAGCCAAGGGGCGCGAATCTTGGGTGACGTGGTGCCGGAAATGGTGGCGCTGATGAGCCGTGAAGAGCGCCAAAGCTTGGTGGTGGTGCAGCAGGTGCGGCCTGAGGATATGGCGCGGGTGAAGGCGATTTATGCCGACTTGGAGCTGGCGGGGTTTGAGGTGGCGGCGTTTTTTAATGACTTGCCGCAGCGCTACTTGCAGGCCGATGTGGTGATTGGGCGGAGTGGGGTGGGGACGGTGTTGGAGGCGGCGACGTTGGGGTTGCCGGCGATTTATGTGCCGCTGGAACTGGCGGATGGGCACCAAAAGCTGAATGCGGCGGTGGCCGAGCGGGCGGGGGCGGCGGTGGTGGTGGAGCAAGCGTATTTTACCCCTGCCAGCCTGCTGGTGCATGTGCGGGCTTTACGAAATGCGCCGCAAAAGCTAGAAGCGATGGCAATGGCGGCTCGCCAGCTGGCTAATCCCACCGCGACGCGGGATGTGGCGGCGGCGGTGCGGGGAGTGATGCCTAAGAATATTGGGCTTAAAAAAATGGGCCTCAAGAGTTGAGGCCGCAGAGATAGGAAAGGATTGAGCAGATGAAGATTTTTGGTGCGGAGGTGCGGGGGCAGGTGTTCCATTTTATTGGTGTGGGCGGGATTGGGATGAGTGGTTTGGCCCAAGCCTTGGCCAGCCAAGGGGCGGTGGTGAGCGGCAGCGATGCGGGCAGCAAGGGTGACTTTGCGATGCTGGAGCGGGCGAAGGTGCAGGTATTTAGGGGGCATGCGGCGGCGCAGGTGCCAGCGGGGGCGTGCGTGGTGGTGAGCACCGCGGTGCCGCAGGATAATGTGGAGCTGGTGGCGGCGAAGCGGTTGGGGCTGCGGGTGGTGCATCGGGCCGAGATTTTGGCGGAGATTATGCAGAATTACAGCACCATTGCGGTGAGTGGGACGCATGGCAAGACCAGCACCACCGCGCTGATTTATGGGGCTTTGTGCGCGGCGGGAGTGGAGGTGGGGATTGTGAATGGGGGGATTTTGAATGAACTTGGTAGTAATGTGGCTTTGCCGAGGAAAAAGAGCGGTTGGTTGGTGGTGGAGGCGGACGAGAGCGATGCGAGCTTTTTGAAGCTGAAGCCGGATGTGGCGGTGATTACCAACATTGAGCCAGAGCATATGGACACCTTTGGCACCGAGGAGAAACTGGTGGAGGCGTTTGTGGCTTTTGCCGACAGTGCGGCGGAAGCGGTGCTGTGTGCGGATGACCCGAACACGATGATTGTGGCGGCGCGCACCGAGGCGGATGTGGTGAGCTATGGCTTGGATGACAGCGCGGATGTTTATGCGGGGAGTTATGTTCCGCAAGGCGCGGGGATGGCCTTTGATGCCCATGTGCGCGGTGGCGTGCTGGAAGATGTGGTGGTGGCGTTGCCGGGGGTGCATTATGTGCAAAACAGCCTTGCCGCGCTGGCGGTGGCGAGTGTGGTGAAGGCTGATGTGGTGAAGGCGGCGGAAGGGTTGGCGGCGTTTAAGGGCGTGGGGCGGCGGTTTACCAAGGTGGGGACTTTTCATGGGGCGGATGTGATTGATGACTATGGGCATCACCCGACTGAAATTGCCACCACGCTGGAAGCGGCAAAGGGGATTTATAAGCAGGTGATTGCTGTTATTCAGCCGCACCGTTACAGCCGTTTGCGTGACCTGATGGATGAGTTTGCGGGGTGTGCGAAGGTGGCGGATGCGTGCGTTATTCTGCCAGTTTACAGCGCGGGCGAGGCGGCGATTGCGGGGGTGAGCCATGAGGTGTTGGGGGAGAAGATGAAGGCTTTGGGGTATCCGGAAGAGGTGCGGGTGGTGGCGGATGAGAATGGCTTAATGAAGGCGTTGCACCACTTGGAGATTGGGCCTGGGGGTGCGATTGTGTGCCTTGGCGCGGGGACGATTACGGACTTTGCGCGGGGGTTGGTGGCGCATCATTGTCATCATTAGGAATTTATCATGAAAACATGGCCGGTGCCGGAGTGGTTGGGGGAGTTGCCCTCGCGAGTAAATGCTGGCGCATTTGCTCACGAGGCAGGCTTTGGGCCACAGTATGTGGTGAATGGGGCGTTGGCGGAGCTGACGACGATTAAGGTGGGGGGGCCGGCGGAGGTTTTGGCCACGGTGCACGACTGGGGGCAGATGGCGGCGCTGCGGCGGTTTTGCACCGAGCGCAAGGTTGCGCTGACGTTGGTGGGCAAGGGCAGCAATATGGTGGTGCGGGATGGGGGGATTGGGGGGGTGGTGGTGTTGATGGGGAAGGGGGTGGATAGGGTTGAGGTGCGGGGTGAGGAGATTTACGCTGAGGCAGGGGTGGCTTGTGGGACGGTGGCGCGGGCGGCGCGGGAGGCGGGGCTAGCTGGGTTGGCGTTTTTTGGGGGTATCCCGGGGAGCATTGGCGGAGCTTTGCGGATGAATGCGGGGGCTTATGGCAGTGAGACGTTTGATGCGCTGGTGCAGGTGTGGTGCCTTGATGCGCTGGGTGAAGAGCGAGTGCTTAAGCCTTTGGAATTGAAGCCGAGATATCGGGGGACAGAGTTGCCGGAGGGGTGGATTTATAAGGCGGGGTTGTGGCGCTTGGCGGTGGGGGACAAGGAGCAGATACGGGAACAGATGCGGGAGATTAACCGGGCGCGGAGTAGCAGCCAGCCGTTGCATATGCCCAGCAGCGGCAGTTGGTTTAAGAATGTGGTGCTGCCCCGTGACATTGAGGGCTTGGGCAAGGCGGGGGAAAAGGTGAATGCGTGGAAGGTGGTGGATGCGGCGGGGTGCCGTGGGTGGGTGGAAGGTGGGGCGCAGGTGAGTGAGCAGCATTGCAATTTTTTTGTGAACACTGGCAATGCTTTGGCGCGGGATTTTGATGTTTTGAGTGAGCGGGTGGAGGTGGCGATTTTGGATAAATTGGGGATTGTTATTGGGCGGGAGGTGCGGTTTGTGGGGGTTGACGGTTAAACTTATATAGTATACGTTTATGATGCTAAAGCTCACCATTCCCATGGTGGGAATGGGACATCAGGAGGCCCCGCAAGGGGATTTAACATGGCGAAGACATTGACGCTGAATGTAGTGATTCCGAATGCGGAGGTAGACCCTGGTTCTGTTGAGGAGGTTTTGAAAGTGCTATTTTACAACTTAGGGCAAGAGAATCAAGTAAAAGCTAGCTTGATTGGGGATGCATCTGAGCCGACCATTAAGCTTCCATCATTGGATATCAAGGATATCGACCTGATACTTACGGCGCTGGATAGGCCGTTTAATGTGGTGGTGGATAATACGCCGCCGCCGGCGGCTGAGGGTGAGACGGCTGAAGGTGAATGAGTTATTCCGATAGGCGTTTTAGGAGGGGGGCTGTGAGGCCCCTCTCTTTTTGGTTACAGGGGGGACACAGGGGGTGGGGGTTTTGGTTGGTTTTAGTTAGGTTTGGTGGTTTTGTATGTGGTGTTTGGGGTGGGTTTTGGTTAGAGTGTGGGGAGGCGCAGGTGCGCTTTTGGGTTGCATTTTATGATGAAAGGAGGCCGCTGGATGGTTGATTTGTTCCGCGCTGCGGCTGACCTTGGGGTGACGCCGGCAGCGGAGAGTGATGAGCAGGAGATTGGCCGTGGGCGGCGCTGGTTGGCGCGCTTTGAACAGCGGGTGGCGGCGTGGCCGTGGCGGCGGCTGGGGCAGGGGGCTTTGGTGGTGGTGGTGCTGAGTGGGGTGGGGGTGGCGTGGTGGTGGCGGGCTCCGTTGGGTGAGGCGCTGACCACCTATGTGGCGGAGGCGACGGGGGCCACTGTGCAGAGTTTGGTGGTGAGTGGGGCAGTTTATAGCGGCAAAGAGGAATTGCAGCAGGCGCTGGGCTTGGGCAAGGGGGATAGCTTGGTGGGCTTTGATGCGGCGGCGGCGCGGAGGCGGATTGAGGCGTTGCCGTGGGTGCGGTTGGCGAGTGTTGACCGCCAGTTGCCGGCTACGGTGAAGGTGACGGTTTATGAGCATGTGCCGCTGGCGCGGGTGGTTTTTGAGGGAGCAATTTGGGTGGTGAACCAAAATGGTGAGCGGGTGGTGGAAGACCGCGAGAACCGCTTTGCCAACTTGCCGCTGTTGCAGGGGGAAGGGGCGGGGGCGGCGGCGGGGGCGTTGTTTGGTGCGATGGAAGTGTGGCCGCAGTTGTTGGGGCAATTACGTGAGGCCAAGCTGGTGGGGGGGCGGCGTTGGGATTTGCGGTTTGTGAGCGGGGTGGTGGTGCAGTTGCCGGAGCAGGTTGCCGACTATGGCCCGAGTGTGGCGCTGCCGATTTTGGCCAAGCTGGAAGAAGCCCGCCATGTGCTGGCGCTGAATGGCGGCGAAGTGGATTTACGTTTGCCTGACCGCGTGGTGCTGCGGTTGCCGGAAGGGGTGCAAGCAGGGCCGGTTGTGAAGCCTGCTGAGGGCGCGGGCGGGCAGGGGCAAGTTTAATGCGAAAGGTGATGACATGGTGAAGACAAAAAACCGGATTGTGGCGGGGCTGGACATTGGCAGCAGCAAGGTGGCGTGTTTTATTGCCGAGTTGGATGAGTTTTATAATCCGCACATTTTGGGCTATGGCCAGCATGCGAGCACGGGCTTAAAGCGCGGGATGATTGTGGATATGGACCGCACGGAGACGGCAATTCGGGAGGCGGTTCATGCGGCGGAGGATATGGCGGGGGTGGAAATTCAGGGGGTGTTGGTGAGCCTTGGCGGGGTGCATTTGCGCAGCCATATGACTGATGGCTTGGTGGTGCTGAACAAGCAGGACATTACCGACGCGGATATTTTTAAGGTGATTGATGTGGCGCGGGCGCGGCAGATTGATAGTGATCGGCAGATTATCCATGCGCAGGCGACGAAGTATGTGCTGGATAATCAGAGTGATATTCGAGATCCGCGTGGAATGACGGGGAGCCGCTTGGAGGCGGATGTGCATATTATTACCGCGGCGACCAGTGCCATTCGGAATGTGGTGCGTTGTGTGGAGCGGGCGAATTTGGAAGTGATGGATATTGTGGTGCAGCCCTATGCCAGCGCGATGGCGACGGTGGTGCCCGATGAGCGTGAGCTGGGGGTGGCGATGGTGGATATTGGCGGTGGCACTTGCGACTTGGCGATTTATGCCGAGGGGGCGCTGGTTTATACCGCGGTGATTCCGTTGGGTGGACAGCATGTGACGGCGGATATTGCGCGGGGACTTTCGACACCTTTGGCCGCAGCGGAGCGGATTAAGGTGCTGCATGGCTATGCTTTGGCGAGTGCGATTGTGGGTGATACCGAACTGGAAGTGCCGACCGTGGGTGATGAGACCAAGAATGGCCAGCAAGAGCCGGTGCATATGAGCCAGAGTGCGTTGGCGGGGATTATTCAGCCGCGCTGCGAGGAGATGCTGGAGTTGATTCGGGATAAAATTGAACAGAGTGGGTTTGAGGCGGCGATTGGTCGGCGTGTGGTGCTGACCGGTGGCGGTAGCCAACTGAATGGCTTGCGCCAGTTGGCGGAAGTGGTGCTGGATAAGAGTGTGCGCCTTGCTCGGCCTACCGGGGTGCAGGGGCTTTCCGACCTTTCCGGCACGCCGCAATTTGCCACGGCTGTTGGACTGTTGCTTTATGGGGCGCGCCAAGCGGCGCAGGCCAGCCGCGTGCGGGTGGCGGACAGCAAAATTGCGGCGTGGGCGGGGCAGATGGCGAAGTGGTTGCGGTTTGCGAGTTAGGAAAGACTTAAACGTTAAGTGAGCAGGACTTTTGGCCTTCGGCGAAGCCGGCGAGGTAGTCGGCGTTGTCCTTTAGGGCTTCGTTCTTTTTGCTACCGCATTGGCCGTTGGTTGGTTTGGCGCCATCGGCGAGGCCAGTTTTGTAGAAGGTTTCGCGGGCTTTGCAGACGCTGAGGCCGATATCGTAGCCTTTGAGGTACTGGGCGTTATCGCCGATGCCAACGCGAACGTCTTTTTGCTTGCCGCACTTGTTTTCAATGACCAGTTGGCCGTCGTAGTAGCCGGCGTCGAAGAGTTTTTTCTCGTTTTCGGTAAGATTTTTTTGATCTTGGACGGTGATGAGCTGTTGTTCAAGCGTGCTGACCTGCGTGCGGAGGGATTGGGTGTAGGAATCGTTATAACCGCCGCCACTTCCGCTTGAACCACCACTACCACCATTTTTTTGCATGAGCTGTTGGAGCATTTGGATGAACATGGCGAGCAGACCAGTGAGGCCACCGTTGAGGGTTGGCCAATCGGGGGTGCCGCCGCGGCTGCCGTAGGGGTCGCCAAAGCCACCACTCGGACCACCACCACCGAAAATACGAGCGAGGGGATTATTGTTAGGGTTATTGCCGGGATTGGCCCATGGATTAAAGGCATGAGTACTGCTGATGCTGCTGACGGTGAGCAGGGTGGCCATGGCGGTGCAGGTGAGGATGCGGGGGAGGGAGTATTTGTGCTTCATATATTAATTATGGGTTGTTTTTTGGGCTGTTGCAAGGGTTAGTGTTCCAGCACGTAGGTGCCGGGGGCGGGGCAGAGGGCGGGGTAGGCTTTGTTGCCTTGTTGTTTGGGGGCTTCGACCTCTTTACCGCTGTGGGGTTTGAGCCAGAGGGCATAATCCGTCCACCAGCTATCGGGCTGTTGGGGGGCTTTTTCTAGCCATTTTTCGGCGGTGGGGGCTTTGCCGCCAGCGGGGACTTCCGCGACCCAATAGCTGCGTTTGACCGGCTTGCCTTCGGGTGTGGGGGGGCTGACGACGCCTGCCACGTGGCCAGCTTTGGTGAGGGCCAAGCGTTTGTTATTGCTGGCCATTTGGGAGAGGGCGCTGTAGCAGGCTTGCCAGGGGGTGATATGGTCGGTAACGCCGGTGAGCATATAGATGGGGATGGAGATGCTTTGCAGGTTGACCGGGGTGCCGAGCAGGGTGAGTTTGTTGGGTTTTATCAGGTTGTTTTCGAGGTAGAGCTGGCGGAGATACCAGCTGTGCATGGCGCAGGGCATGTTGGTGTTGTCGCCGTTCCAGTAGAGCAAATCGAATGGCATAGGAGTTTTGCCGAGCAGGTAGTTGTTGACGACGAAGTTCCAGATGAGGTCGTTCGCGCGGAGCATGGAGAAGGTGGTGGCCATGCTGCGGCCGCTGAGGATGCCGTCGCGCTGCATTTGTTTTTCCAGTGCGGTGAGCTGGGCTTCGTCGGTGAAGAGTTTGAGTTCGCCCGCGTTGGCGAAGTCCATGAGGGTGGTGAGGAAGGTGGCGGTGGCGATGCGGGTGTCATTCTTGGCTTGCATGATGGCCAACGCTGCGCCGAGCATGGTGCCGCCGATGCAGTAGCCGACTGCGTTGAGGCTTTTTTCGCCGGTGATGGACAGGGTGGCGTCGACCGCAGCATAGAGGCCGTCGGTGATGTAGTTTTCAAAACCGATGTTGCGGTATTCTGGCGTGGGGTTCTTCCAGCTGACCATGAAGACTTGATAGCCTTGGTTGACCAAGAACTTGACCAAGCTGTTTTCGGGTTTGAGGTCGAGGATATAATACCGGTTTATCCATGGTGGGCAGATGAGCAGGGGCTTTTGGTGGACTTGCTTGGTGGTTGGGGCATATTGGATGAGTTCGATAAGGTGATTGCGGAAGACCACGTGGCCTGGGGTGACGCCGATGTTGTGGCCGACTTTAAAGGCGGATTCATCGGTGAGGCTGATGCGGCCAGATTGGACATCGGTAACAAAATTTTTGAAGCCGTTGAGGAGGGATTCGCCTTTGCTTTCGAGTGCCGCTTGCTGGGCTTCGGGGTTGGTGAGGAGGAAGTTGGCGGGGCTGAGGGCATCGGCGAACTGTTGGGTGTAGAACTCGACTTTGGCTTGGTCTTCGGGCGATAAGCCTTTGGCAGACTGGGCGGTGCTGAGCAGGTAGCGGCTGGCGAGGAGATAGGATTGTTTGAGGAGGTTGGCGTAGCCTTGGCTCCAGCTGGGGTGGTTGAAGCGTTTGTCTTCTTTTTCGGGTTCGATGACGTTGGTGGGGGGGCTGCTTGGATTTTGGCCGAGCATGCTTTCGAGTATATTGGCGCCGAGCAGGAGGTTTTGTTGGTAGTAGTGGAAGCTGCGTTGGGTGCTTTCGTGCGGGTTGGCGGCGAGGCTTTGGGCGGCTTGGGCGAAGGCTTGGAGGAGGGGTTGGAGGCCCCTGAGTTGGTCGGCGGCTTGTTCGGCGGGTTTGCTGAGTGCGGTTTGCAAGGCTTGTGTGGCTTGCTGGACAAGCTGGGTGGGGTTGAATGGGGTGGAGGTGCTGTTGGGCATGGACAGGGCCGATTTTGTTGTTGATTGTTGGGACAACGCTAACAGAAGAAGTAAGCAAGCACAATGATGCGGCGCGGCAAAACAGTGGCAGTGGTGGGCGAAGGTGCTGTTGCGGGGCAAATGGTGGCGGCGATTGGCGCTTTGGCCGGTGTGGCGCAGGTGCGGCAGGTGGCGGTGGAAGAGTTTAGCAATCCGCAAAGGTATGATGTGGTGGTGGAAGCGGTGGGTGGGGTGGCGGGGGCTTACAAGGTGGCGATGGGGGCTTTGAGCCAAGGGGTGGACTGTGTGGTGAGTAGTCCGTTTTTGCTGGCGGCGCATGGCGAGGTTTTGGCAGCGGCGGGGCGCGGGCAGGGGGCACGGTTGGGCGTTTGTGCCGCAGGATTTGGTGTGCCGGTGGTGCCGCTGGTGCAGGCGGTGGCGGCGTGGCGAGTGGTGTTTGGGTTGGGGGGTGGGAATATTTTATTTAATCGCATGCGGGCGCGGCAGGAGAGTATGGCGCAGGCGGAGCGGCAGTTGGAGTTGCAGCAAGCTGACCTGAGTGACCGTGCGGGCAAGGTGACGCTGGCACGGGCGGTGGCGCTGGCGGGAGCGTGGCAGAGCGTGTGGCATGGCAGTAAGGCGGCGGCGGTGCAGCGCGGCAGTGTGGATGGTGTGGATGTGGGGTTGATGCGGCAGTTGCGGGGTTTGGGATTGGAATTGGTGATGGCGGCGCAGGTGGATGCGGCGGCGGTTTATGCCGGGCCGTTGGCGGTGCCGGTGGGCAGTGCTTTGGCGGATGGATTGTTGGCCGGTGAGAATGTGCTGGTGGCCGAGCATGCGACGGGTGAAGCAGTGGTGCGGTTGGTGGCGGATGAGGTGGCGCTGGGTGTGGCGGGTGTGGTGGCGGATATGCGCGAGATTGTGCGTGGGGTGTGGGCGGAAGTGGTGGGTGGTGCTGTGGCGGCAGGTGAAGATGTGGAGATGCAGCAGGTGGTCTTTTGTGGTTATTCTAAGCGTGGTGCGGTGTTGGATGCAGTGGAGCAGGTGGTTTACGAAAAAGTGGCAACGGATGGGCAGTGGCAAGCGGTGGTGCGCGGGGCCGATTTTGCCAGCCTACGGATGCGCTTGCCGGAGGCGGTGATTGTGCCGATGGCGGGTGGGTGGGAGGTGCCGGCTGGTGGGTTGCGGTTGGTGGGGTGACCGGATGACAGGATGGCCGGATTACCGGGTGACAGGAAGGGGCCTTGCGGCCCCTTTTTTAGTGGTTGGTTTGTTGGCTATTTGCCTTTTTTCAGCAGGTCGCGGATTTGGGTGAGGAGTTCTTCTTGGGTTGGGCCTTTGGGCGCGGCAGGGGCTTCCTTGGGCTTGGGCATCATTTTGTTCATGAGTTTAACCATCAAGAAGATGGCGAAGGCGATGATGGTGAAGTCGACAATTGTTTGCAGGAAGGCGCCGTAGCCGATGTTGACGGCGGGAGAGTCGGCATACAGCGCGCCTTTGGCCATGAGGGTTAGGGCGAGGTCTTTGACGTTCACGCCGGCGATGAGGAAGCCGACGATGGGCATGATGATACTATCAACGAGCGCACTGACGATTTTGCCGAAGGCGGTACCGATGACCACACCGACGGCGAGGTCGACCACGTTTCCGCGCATGGCGAAGGCTTTAAATTCTTGGAATATACTCATGGAGGGAGCTTTCTGTTAGGGGTTTGAATTTTTTTGAAAATAGCTTGGGTTGGGGGGGTTGGCAAGGGGGGCGGGTTAAGGGATGAACGGGTTAACGGATGCAGGGGGTTTTGCTGAGGGCCCGCCTTCGCCCGCGCTGCGCTTTGGGCTTCGGCGCGCAGCTATTTTGCTAAGCTCGCTGCGCTCACTAAGCAAAATATGCTGAATTTTGTTAATGGGCCCCAGCCTTCGCTGGGGCAGAAATTCGCTACGCTCATTAAGAAAATTATGCTGATGGTGGGGAGAGGGTCCTCGGCTACGCCAAGGACAGCTATTTTGCTAAGTTCACTTCGTTCACTAAGCAAAATATGCTGGTGCCGGCTGAGAGGATTGAACTCCCGACCTTCGGTTTACAAAACCGCTGCACTACCGCTGTGCTAAGCCGGCGACCGAGGAGGTTTTGGCATATTTTATTTAGTTTGGCTAGATATCTTGCTTGGAGATGTGCGTTGGGATTAGCATGGAGAGGTTAAGTCGCTTTTTACATGGAGACTACCATGACGAACCGGACCACGGTTGACCTTGACTTTCGGCGGCAGGTGGAGGGGTTTTCGCTGACTACGGCGGAGATTCTTTACCGGATGCCGGATTATCGCCACTTGCTGCAAACCTTTGTGTGGCAGCAGTATGATATGTTCCCGCAGTTCCCCAAGCTGCATGCGTTTTTGCAGTTTTGGCAGCGCCAGTTGGATGGGCCACTGGTGCAGGTGCGGGTGGCGCATGCGCAGTTGATTCGGCCTGCTGAACTGAAGCTGGTGGGGGCGGAGTTGCGCTTGCATTAGCCTTAGCTTAACCATAGGCGATTCACGACAGGCAGCTACGAGGCTGCCTGTTTTTATGCACTTTTTTTGCCGGCTTTTTTTTCGGGCTTGCCTTCGGTGTAGATTTTGAGTGGTTCGCCGCCGTCGGTGATGTTTTTTTGGTTGATCACCACCTCTTCCACCCCTTGCTGGCCGGGGAGGTCGAACATGGTATCGAGCAGTACGTTTTCCAGGATAGCGCGCAGGCCGCGGGCGCCGGTTTTGCGCTTGATGGCTTGGGTGGCGACTTCTTTGAGGGCTTCCTTAGCAAAGGTGAGGCGCACGTTTTCCATGGCGAAGAGCTGCTGGTACTGCTTGACCAGCGCGTTTTTCGGTTCGCTGAGGATTTGCATGAGAGCGGCTTCGTCGAGGTCGTTCAGCATGGCGAGGACGGGGAGGCGGCCGACAAATTCGGGGATGAGGCCGAATTTTACCAAGTCTTCTGGCTCGGCGTGTTGGAAGAGTTCGCCTACGCCGCGCTTATCTTCCTGCGCGACTTCGGCATTAAAGCCGATGCTGCGCTTGCGCAGGCGCTGGGCGATGACTTTTTCCAGGCCAGCGAAGGCACCGCCGCAAATAAACAGGATGTTGCTGGTATCGACTTGCAAGAACTCTTGCTGTGGGTGTTTGCGTCCGCCTTGGGGGGGGACGCTGGCGACGGTGCCTTCAATCAGCTTAAGGAGCGCTTGCTGCACGCCTTCGCCGCTGACATCGCGGGTGATGCTGGGGTTATCGCCCTTGCGGCTGATTTTGTCGATTTCATCGATATAGACAATTCCGCGTTGTGCGCGTTCGACATTGTAATCACTCGCTTGCAATAGCTTTAGAATAATATTTTCAACGTCTTCACCCACATAGCCTGCTTCGGTGAGAGTGGTGGCATCGGACATGGTAAATGGTACATCGAGAATTCGTGCCAAGGTTTGTGCCAGCAGTGTTTTGCCGCTGCCGGTGGGGCCGATGAGCAGGATGTTGCTTTTGGCGATTTCCACTTCGGGCTTTTTGCCGTCTTTGCCGAGGCCGCTGGCGTGTTCGAGGCGTTTGTAGTGGTTATAAACCGCCACGCTTAAGATGCGCTTGGCGCGCACTTGGCCGATGACGTAATCATCGAGAATTGCCATGATTTCTTGCGGGGTGGGCAGTTTGCCTTCTTTACCCAAGGCCTTGGCGGCGGGGCCGGTGCCACCGCTGGCGGAGACTTCTTCCTCACGGATGATATCCATGCACAGGCGTACGCATTCATCGCACACAAACACCGTGGGGCCGGCAATCAGCTTACGGACTTCGTGCTGGCTTTTGCCGCAAAAGCTGCAATACAGCGTGCCGCCGGGGGTTTGCGGTGTTTCGGTTTTTTTGGCCATTGGCGGCGCCTTTCTCTCAAAATCGACCCATCCTCAGCTACGTGGCACTGTTGTGTCAAGCCAAACTATCCCTATGGCCGGTTATCCCGTGGCTTAACAATCACTTGACATATCTGCCATCTTTTTGCAAAACCATTGCTACGAGGCACCACCTATCCGTTCAACCCCGCCTCGTTGGAGACAGTCGATGTCTAACATTGTTGCCATGCCTAAAGCTTTTGGCAAAAAAAAGCCGTTTGTTAGGACCCCCATTGCCGCTGGTTTTAGTAGCATGTTCTATAAAGATCGTCCGCCACGGCCAGTGTTTATCAATTACAGTCGAGACCCTGATATTCATCAGCGTATTTTCAAGCTCTTGCAAACCCAGGGTGCCATGCCGCTGATGGACATTCAAACCAACCTTGGTTGCGAGACTGGGAGCGATGAAAACGTGGTTGCCACGGCTCTCTCTGCCCTGCTGTTGAAAGGAACTGTATGTGAAAGCGGCAGGTTCTCAAGAATTGGCGGCGTCCGCTACCCCCGCTACCGGTTGGCTTAACGCTGCTAACTTGGCGAGCAAGGAGCAAAGCTCTACACTTCCCCTGCCACTAGGCAGGGGATTTTTTCACATTATCTGCCGCCTACTTCTTCTTCCCCACTTCACTGCGCTTCACCAACACATGGTCAACCAGCCCATATTTCTGTGCTTCGGCGGCGGTCATGAAGTTGTCACGTTCGGTGTCTTCGGCAATTTTCGCCATGCTTTGGCCAGTGTGGCCCGCCAAAATACTGTTAATCATATCCCGCGTGCGCTTAATTTCCTCGGCCTGAATCAAAATATCCGTCGCCTGCCCCTGCGCCCCGCCCAACGGCTGATGAATCATCACCCGCCCATTGCTGAGGGCATAGCGCTTGCCCTTCGCCCCACCGGCCAGCAACACCGCACCCATGCTCGCCGCCTGCCCCACCACAATGGTCGAAACATCGCACTTAATATACTGCATCGTGTCATAAATCGCCATCCCTGCTGTTACCACCCCGCCGGGGCTGTTAATATAAAGGCTGATGTCCGCTTCGGGGTTTTCGCTCTCCAAAAACAGCAACTGCGCCACAATCAAATTCGCCATGTGGTCTTCCACTTGGCCGGTACAGAACACTACACGCTCCTTCAGCAAGCGGCTATAAATATCATAGGCGCGCTCGCCGCGTGCGGTTTGTTCCACCACCATTGGCACCAGTTGGGCCATTAGTTCATCGCGCGTCATCATCCGTATTCTCCTGTTGTTTTTATTTTTGTTTTACCCTCGCCGCAGCAGGCGCAGCATCATACCAGTTGCGTGGTGCGGGGTAAAAAACTTTTCGGCGTTGAGCATTTCGGGCTTAGGTTCGAGTTTTTCCACCATGCTTTGGAGTTCGGGGAAGCTGTGGTGGTGCTGGTATTGGTGCGAACCAAAGTAGTTAAATGTATGGAGCACTCCGACCCGATAGAGCTGCCGCCAGCGCTCGCGTCCGGCAATGCTGGTAGGCACATCGCCACGGCGCATCCAATCGGCCTTTTCGAGAAACCAACCCAAAAATGGTACAAAGCGTAGCGCGCTCATGAGGTGTGCATAGCCGAGGCGGAAGCTAAAGGGGAGGCTGGAGATAAAAACACGTAGGGTGCTGTAGATGCGGTGGCGCCAGCGGGTGATGTGGGTGCTATCGTTACGGGTGTAGCAGTTAAAGGCGAGTTCGCTGCCGGCACCGGTGACGCGCCAAAGTTCGGTGAGTGTGCGTTGTACATTGGGGGTGTGTTGAATAGCGTTGTGGCACATGACAAGCCCGCCAGCGGGGGCGAGTTCGGCACCAATGGCTTCATCGCGCAGGGGGATTTGGTCAATACTGCATTGAATAATATCGACATTTTTGACTTCACGCAGGTTATCTGCCATGACCCCGTCTACACTCTGCGAAAGTTCGAGGCCAATAACATGCTTGGCGCCGGCTTCGACCATCCACTTGATTTGCATGCCGCTGCCGCTGCCGGTATCGAGCACCAACTTATCTTTCATCCAGGCAATTCCGCCAAAGGTCGGGTTCATGCCGAATTCTAGAAAATGCTCTTTAAAGCGGTCATAGTTAAAAAAATTCCACTGGTCGCCAAAGGCTTCCACCGCGGCATGGTTTTCCACCTCGGGCGGCGGCACAAAGCGCGGCACACCGCGCACCACGGGGTAGCGCCGCTTCGGGTCTTTCGTGCTGACCAACATGCCGCTGGTAATAGTGCCATCGGGCGCCATTTCGGCGTCCACCAGCTTTAAGGGTGCACGGGTTACCGGGCACATCAGCAGGGGCAGTAAAAAAGGAGTCATGAAAGCATATAACTTTTATTCGCCGCTCAATCATAGTCCTATGAACAGTATTCGCTCATTTTTCTAGGGGGGGGTGTTAAAATAAAGGAGAACACTTATATTAGTAACATGATGAGACTAAACATATAAACCTATCCAACTGGAGCAATCGCCATGAAATTTAATCACCAAGATACAGAATTTCAAAAATCACTCATGAAAGAGGTCGAAAAACTTAAAGATTTCCATAATTTAGATCTTTCTACGATACAAGACATCGTGATGGAAGGTATGGCACTTTACCTTGAGGACAATACCATCACTGCTGGTGATGCTCTTACTCGTTCAATCAAAAATCTAAACGATGCTGAAGATATCCGAATGTTTGGCAGTGTGTTTATGGGAGAAGTTGATAGGTTTATAAGACGTCACCCAACAATAGCACAATGGGATTCATCGTTAATTGTTGAATTAAAACAAAAAATTGAAGATGCTCATAATTCAAACCCTAAATTAGATGTTAATGGTGCATTTGAGGCAGGCTTAGCAGCACTTCAACAAGTGCATAACAGATAATACAACCCTAAAAATTCCTCTACTCCTACTGCAACTCCGCCAAAAGTGCCTGCGCACTCACCTTCTTTTCGCTCACTTCGGCTTGTGCCAGCAACCATGCGGTTACTTTATCCTCCAGCACTGGCCCCACCAGCTGTTGGCGGTTGGCAGGGTTGGCAAAGTAAGCACGCGCTTGGTCAGCTTGTGGCCCCGCAGCTTCTACTTGGTCGGCCACTGCTTTTTCAAGATCAGCCTGCCCAACCTCAATCTTTTGCGCTTTGGCAACTGCTGCCAAAATCAAGCCCAAACGCACGCGGCGCTCCGCCAATGGCTTTAAGCTGGCAAATACTTCTTCCACGCTGCCAAGGCTTTCCACTGGTTGGCGGCGGGCTTGCAGCTCTTGCAACTGGGCTTGCCACAAGGCCTTCAGTTCAGCTTCCACCAAACCCAGCGGCAGCATAAACTTATTGGCTTCGTCCAGCGCATCCAGCAACTGGCGCTTCAGGCGTTGTTCGGTGGCTTGGGCTAGTTCGCGCACCGCGCCTTTGCGCATAATGTCTTTTAGTGCGTCCAGGCTCTCAAAGCCCATCTTTTTGGCCGCTGCATCATCCAGCGCATCACCTTGTGGCGTTTCAATCTTCCCAATCTCCACCTTAAAAACAGCAGGCTTACCGGCCAGCTTCGGCGCATGATATTCCTTCGGGAACGTCACCTTCAACTCCACCTTCTCCCCCGCACTCACGCCTACCAAACCATCCTCAAAACCCGGAATCAGCTGCCCCGAACCCAGCACAACAGCAAAATCCTTCAAATTTCCACCTTCAAAAGCTTCATCGCCCACATAACCTTGGCCGCTAAAGGTCACACGGTCGCCCTTGGCGGCCTTGCCTTTTTTCTCGCCATAGGTTTGCATTTGGGTTTGCAGGCGGCTCAGCGCGTTATCAATCAACGCTTCATCTGGCTCGGCAGTCTCGCGCACCAGCTTCAGTTTCTCAAAGCCCTTCGGCTCCACCACAGGATAAACCTCTAGCTCCGCCTTAAAGCTAAAATCTTGGCCTTCCACCACCTTAAAACCTTCCACCGGCCCGTCGTTGTGCACGCGCGGTTGACCGGCCACATTCAGCTCTTTTTGCTTAATTGCGGCAGGAAGTGCCTCACGCACCAGCTCTTGCGCCACATCGCGAGCTACATCTTCGCCCATTTTTTGGCGCACCACGCTAGCGGGCACTTTGCCGGGGCGGAAACCTTGAATCTTGGCCGTTTTGGCCATTGCCACCACGCGGCTTTCAAATTGCGCGGCCACTTTGGCGGCTGGAACAGTAATTTGTAAGGTTTTTGCCAAGCCTTGGCCGTCGGTCAGTTGAACATTCATGGTCTTTTCCCCTCATTTTTCATCTTCTCAATTCCCCCAACTAACCCTCCTGCCAGCCTTAGAAATTAGGCTAAAGTGGGGCGAACGACGGGTTTCGAACCCGCGACAACAGGATCCACAATCCTGTGCTCTACCAGCTGAGCTACGTCCGCCACCGGTCAGCCGCCACGGTTTGCCTCAATTTACCCATTTTGGCAATAGCCGATTTTCGTGAGGTTATATCTGTTCAATTAAATCTGCTACGGGTACTGGCTGGCTGTTTGGCTGGGTGTTGTAGTCGAATACTGCAACTTTGGCGAGCAGGGCTAAGCCTGCCAACAATAGCACGAGCGCGGCAAAACGCACGAGCCATGGCATCCAGCGTTCGGCATGGCCACTTTTGCGGACACGGTTGGCGATGAAAAGCGCCACAAGCCACATGATGGCTAGGCCCACTAAATGCCCGATGACGACAAGTAAGCCATCGAGCATGCCATCCATGCGACGGGTGATGCCTAAAAAGGCCATCATTGCCACGACTCCAGCTAAATTATTAGGGCTAAAAAGGGCTACTTTAAAAGCTAAAATGCCCGAAAGTTGTACCCCAAGCTTAGGGATTTGTGGCCAGAGCATTAAATAGGAGCCAAAACCGGCTAAAAATAAGCCCACCAAGAGTTCGAGTGCGGCGGGGGGGTGGCCCAGCAGAGCTTGGAAATAAAGGCCCATTCCTACGGCTGCGACGATGATGATGAGCTCAGCCAGTAAGCAGCCGAATGCTACGGCTTTGGCGGCGCGGCGCTGGCCGGCCATCATGTAAAGCATACCAGTGGCGCCCACCGGGCCAAGGGGGATGGCGGTCATCAGGCCCATCAACACTGCTAGCAAAAATACAGTTACCATCCCCCAGCCATAAACCAGCCAGCCCAATTCCTCAATCCCCTTAACAAACGCCAAAGCCTGTGCCATAAGCAGCTGGCCCATAAATGGTGTGCGGATGTGGCGAAATTGGCAGACGCATCAGGTTTAGGTCCTGACGCCGCAAGGCGTGGGGGTTCAAGTCCCTCCATCCGCACCAGTCGCACCAAAGGTGCGCTAACCCAAAAACGCGCCACGGCGCAAAGCGCCCAAGGCGCCCCTTCAAAGTGCAAAATGCCGCACAAGCAAAGGCAAGCCAACGCACCCACATACCTGAATTACCACACCCCTCCGCCAAATCAGCGCCCCACCCCTTGCCCCCCCCACAGCCCACCCCCTACCCTACCCACGCCTGCTTAGAAAACAGGCACACTGACCGGAGCATAAAAACAACCGAATAAACCACCGGTGACGAGGTTTCTTTCCGCAAGAGGGGAACCGTAACAAACGTCTAATCCCCCGAAAAAGAGGTAGGTCAAAAAAAATCAAACCACCCACGGGGGGTTTCTTTTAAAGATTCTCTAAAAACCCCGCCTCATCCAACACCGCTATCCCCAGCTTCTCTGCGTCTTTCAGCTTACTGCCCGCTTCAGCCCCCGCAATGACAAAATTGGTTTTGCTGGTGACGCTGCTGGTAACTTTGGCGCCTTGGGCGGTGAGGCGGGCTTTGGCTTCGTCGCGGCTTAGGGTGGCAAGGGTGCCGGTGAGTACGACGGTTTTACCGCTGAAAAAGCCGAGTTTTTTGGCTTCTGCTATATAGACTTCTGCTGTTACGCCGAGGGTTTCTAGTTCATTGAGCAGCTTGTTGTTGCGTGGTTCGTTAAAAAAGGCTTGGAGTTCGGCAATCATGACTGGCCCGATGCCCATGGGTAAGTCGGCGGGGGTGGTTTTTTGTGTAAAACCCTCACGTAGGGCGGTGAGAGTGGTGAAGCGGCTGGCGAGGAGCTCAGCGATTTTTTCGCCAATGTGGCGGATACCGAGGGCGATGAGGAGGCGGGGCAGGGTGGTTTGTTGGGCTTTTTTCAGTGCGGCGAGGAGGTTGGTTACTTTTTTATCGCCAAAGCCCTCTAATTCACGCATGGCGGTGGCGTGGTTAGGGAGCCTGAATATGTCGGCGAGGCTTTCAATCCAGCCTAACTCTATGAATAGTTTTAATTGTTTTTCGCCGAGGCCTTCGATGTCCAGCGCTTTACGGCTTACCAAGTGAATGAGCCGTGCTTCAAGTTGGGCGGGGCAATCGGCGGCGTTTTCGCAGAACCAGTCGGCTTCGCCTTCTACCCGCGCGGCGCTGCTTTTGCACACCGGGCAGTGGTTGGGGAAAGAAAATGCCTGACGCGTGGCGGCTTGTTTGGCGACGGCTACGACTTGTGGGATGACGTCGCCAGCGCGTTCTACCACGACCCTGTCGCCTACGCAAATATCGCGTTGCTGAATATAATCTTCGTTGTGCAACGTGGCGTTGCTCACCGTCACCCCACCCACCGCCACCGGCGCCAATTTGGCCACTGGCGTCAGCTTGCCGGTGCGGCCCACTTGCACGTCAATACCCAATAATTCGGTGGTTACTTGCTCAGCGGGGAATTTATGGGCAATCGCCCAGCGGGGGGTGCGGGCGAGTTCGCCCAAGCGCGCCTGCAAGGTGCGGTCATTCACCTTATACACCAAGCCATCAATTGCGTAGGGCACCTTGCTATACCGCCCGCTTAGCCAGGTGGTGTAAATTTCATGTAATGCGGATTCGGTGCTGGCGAGCACGACTTCTGGTACGGCAAAACCCCATGTTTGGAGCTGCTGGACGACTGCGTCCTCGGTGGCAAGCGGAACCTGATTGGCGAGGGCATAGGCCAAAAAACGGAGGGGGCGGGCGGCGGTGATGGTGGCGTCTAGTTGGCGCAAGCTGCCTGCGGCGGCGTTGCGGGGGTTGGCAAAAACCTTCTCTCCCGCTGCTGCCTGCCGCGCATTCAGCGCCGCAAAGGCCGCATTTTCCATATAAATCTCGCCGCGCACTTCCATGCTGGCGGGCCAGCCTGTCCCCCCCAACCGCTGTGGAATATCCGCCACCGTGCGCACATTGGCCGTCACATCCTCACCTTCTTCGCCATCGCCGCGCGTCAACGCCCGCACCAAAACGCCATTCTCATAGGTTAAACTAAGCGAAACCCCATCAATCTTCGGCTCCACCAACAGCTCTGGCCACGCACCAAGGCCCAAAAATCGCATCACCCGCGCGCCAAAATCGGCCACATCTTCGGCGCTAAAGGCATTGCTCAGGCTCAGCATCGGCACACGGTGGCGCCCCCCCTGTAACCCTTGGGCTAACCCCCGCGCCAACACCTTATCCGCCCCCGCCGCACCCACTTTTTTAGTGGGGCTATCGGCTTCGGCCAGTGCCGGGAACTCTCGTTCCAACCGCTCTAATTCCACAAACAACGCATCATATTCCGCATCAGAAATCTCTGGTGTATCAAGCACATGGTAAAGCTTATTGTGGTGGCGTATCAGCTTTGCCAGCTCCCGCATTCGCGCCTGCGCACGGCTCGTGGCATCACTAAAAAGGTCAAGCGGCTCATCCAACATAAAAAACTTTTACCACACCCACTTGAAACCACCAAAAACATAAGTTAATAAAAGGGCCGTTCGGCAGCGGCCCACCCAACCACCCCGCTGCCGGACTTTTTTGTTTCTTTCATTCATCAACCAGCCCTCCCTACCCTTGACAATCAACTTGCTAGCAAGCATAAGCGGCGCTGTTACGGGAAGTTAGCTCAGCGGTAGAGCACAGCATTCACATTGCTGGGGTCATAGGTTCAAATCCTATACTTCCCACCAGCATTTTTTGCTTTGTGAACAAAGTGAACTTAGCAAAAAAGCTGCCCCAGCTTAGGCTGGGGCCCACGTCCCTCCAACTTTTCCAAAAAGGCCCCCATGCTCACCATCTCCAACCTCACCTACCGCATTGCCGGCCGCACGATTCTCGAAAACACCAGTGCCGTGGTGCAGCAGGGCTGGAAAGTTGGCGTGGTTGGCCCGAATGGTGCGGGGAAATCCACGCTGTTCAAGCTGATTGCCGGCGAACTCCATGCCGACAGCGGCGAGATTCAACTTGCTAGCCAGCACACCATCGGCATGGTGCGCCAAGATATCCGCGCCGATGACACGCCCCTGCTAGATATTGTGCTAGAGGCCGACACCGAGCGCACCGAATTGCTGAAAGCCGCCGAAACCGAAGCCGACCCCTACAAAATTGCCGATATTTACACCCGCCTGGGCGAAATTGATGCCTATGCCGCCCCCGCCCGCGCCAGCACCATTCTCGCGGGCCTTGGGTTTAAGGAGACCGACCTCTCCCAACCGATCAAAGCCTTCTCGGGCGGCTGGCGGATGCGCG
This sequence comes from Pseudomonadota bacterium, assembly GCA_009927255.1. Lineage (GTDB taxonomy): Bacteria > Pseudomonadota > Alphaproteobacteria > UBA2136 > UBA6156 > RFNJ01. The sequence goes on from RFNJ01000125.1 coordinate 29,213, forward strand.
TCGCACTCGCCGCCGCACTGTTCCAACAGCCCGATTTTTTGTTGCTCGATGAACCGACTAACCACCTCGATTTGGAAGCCATTATGTGGCTGGAAAACTACCTGCAAACCTACCCCAAAACCATCCTGATTATCTCCCACGACCGCGACCTGCTCAACACCTGCATCACCCACGTGATTCACGTTGAGAACCAAAAGCTTACCGCCTACACCGGCAACTATAACAGCTTTGAGCGCGAGCGTGCCGAAAAGCTGATGAGCCAGCAAAAACTGCACGAAAAACAGCAAGCCCAGCGCGCCCACATGCAAGCGTTTGTGGATCGGTTCAAGGCCAAAGCCAGCAAAGCCAAACAAGCACAAAGCCGCCTGAAAGCGCTGGAAAAAATGGACGTGGTGGATGCCGTGATGGCCGAACGCACCGTCAAATTCACCTTCCCGCAGCCCGAAGAGCTGGCACCGCCCATTCTTAGCGTGTTCGAAGCCGACATTGGCTACACCCCCGGCAAACCGGTGCTGCGCGGTGTGGATGAACGAATTGATATGGATGATCGCATTGCGCTGTTGGGCGCCAACGGCAACGGTAAATCCACCCTCATCAAGCTCATCGCTGGCAAGCTGGAGCCACTCAAAGGCAGCACCGCCAAGTCCTCCAAACTGCGCATCGGCTACTTCTCGCAGCATCAAGCCGAAGAGCTGGATGTGAGTGAAACCCCCTACCAAGCGATGGCCCGCGTAGTCGGCAGCAGCGGCGCCAACGCCGTGGCCACCACGCGTGAATCCGCCGTGCGCGCCATTTTGGGCCGCTTTGGCTTTAGCAAGCCCTTGGCCGATAACCGCATCAGCAGCCTCAGCGGTGGTGAAAAAGCCCGTCTGCTGTTTGCATTAATGAGCTACAACGCCCCCCATCTGCTGCTGCTGGATGAACCGACCAACCACCTCGATATGGATACCCGCGAAGCCCTGGTGCAAGCACTCAACGCCTATCAAGGCGCCGTCATCATCGTCAGCCACGACCCCTCCATGGTGGAGCGCGTAGCGGATCGGCTCTGGCTGGTCAGCAACGGCAGCGTCCAACCGTTCGATGGCGACCTTGCCGCCTACCGCCAACACATCGTCACCCAACGCCGGCAAGAAAAACGCGACCAGAAATCAGCAAGTCAGGCCGCCAGCAGCAGCGCGGTAAGCACCGAACCCACCCCCAGCAAAAAAGAGCAGCAAGCCGCCCTCAAAGCCAAACGTCAACGCCACCCCAAACTCCACGAAGCCATCCAACTCGCCGAAAAGAACCTCAGCAAACTTACCCGCGAACAAAAAGAAACCGAATTGGCGTTGGCCGCACCCAACCTGCCCAAATCCGAACTCAAAGACCTCCAATTCACCTACGCGAATTTACAAAAGGAAATTGAGGAGGCGGAGGCCGAACTCCTTCAAGCCATGGAAGCGTTTGATAACGCCAGCTAGACTTGGTTTTTATCGCCTAAAATCCGCACCAGGCTAACTTTGCCGCTGCCGCGCTTGGCGGCTGTGGGTTGATTGATGCTGGGCCTTAGGCCGTGGGCGTAGATGACTTCGAGGGTGAGGGGGAGGCGGCCGTCGGGGCGTTTGAATAATTGCGTGTAGGCTTGTTCCATGGCTTGCAGCTTGCGTGGGGTGAGGAGCCCTTGATGCCTGCCGGTAAATACGTTGCGGAGGCCTTCGCGGCGCAGGAAGCTATAAAGTGCAGTAAAGGTGGGGAAGGTGAGGGTGATGATGTCGCGGTCCACCACCGGCAGTGCGAGTTTGATTTTTTGCAATAGTCCGCCGACTTCGCGGACATCGGTGAGGGGGATGATGTGACCGTGGGGTTCGCCGATTTCTGTCCATGCGGCTCTAAATTCGCGAAAGCTTTCCATCCCCAACACGCTGATGAGGAGCACGCCATCTGCGCGGAGGCTGCGGACCATTTGGTGCAAGGCGAGGGGGACATCGTTGACGACACTGAGCCAGAGTGGGCAGAGGATGGCGTCGAGCTCTGTTTCTACAGCAAAATTATCGGTGAGTATTTCTTTTTCCACCCAGTGCCGCTTTTCCCCAAGTGCTACCATTTCATCTAGCCGCTCGGCGAGGCGGCGTTTGAGTTCTGCCCATACCTCACCTTCGGCATTTTTATGCCCAAGTTTGTGGCGCACCAGCGCGGAGTTGAAGGGGACATCTGGCATCATGGGCGCATGGTATCTGCGCTGACGCAAATCTACAATCACTTGATGGCGTTGGCGCTGCCGAATAGCTGCCCGTGTTGTCATGCAGCGCTTTCGCCCCACCACGGCGGTGGTTTGTGCCCACCGTGCTATGCCAAGCTGCCGTGGTGGAATATGGGGATGATTCTGGCGCCGCAGTTGCATCGTTTGATTGATAGTTATGCGGCGCCGTGCCTTTATGAATTACCGCTGCGGCCGCTGTTGTTGCAGTTTAAGTTTTCGGATGCGACGCATCTTTCGGCAATTTTGGCGCGTTTATTGTTGCCGGTGGTGCCGCGTCATTTACCCAATAGCTTGATTATTCCGGTGCCGAGCCATGCGGCGCGGTTGCGTTGGCGTACATATAGCCACACTGTGCTGTTGGCGCGGCAGCTGAGCCAGTTGAGTGGTATTCCCCAGCATTCTGTGGCGTTGCGGCGGGTTCAGGGTGGTTTGCCGCAGGCAGAACTGACGCGGGCGCAGCGGCTTAAGCTGAGTGGCAGTAGTTTTGCGGCTAACCCGTTGATTATTCATGGAAATAATATCATTTTGATTGATGATATTTTGACTACGGGTACGACCGCCAAGGCTTGTACGTTGGCGCTGAAGCGAGCGGGAGCGGCACAGGTGCATGTGCGGACGGTTGCTTATACGCGGCCAGAGTAGAGGCATAAAAACAGGCGGCCTTGCGGCCGCCTGCCTCCTGTTAGAAGTTTACTGGAAATACACCCACCCACGCTGGAAAGCGTAGGCCCACCAAGCCAAATACCCACCGATGATGAGCGTTGGGAGAATGGGGAGGGAGTATTTGTAGAAGCGCATTTTCTGCTCCTTTGAGTTTTTCGGGCATGATTGCCTTACGCAAACGCAACGACGCAAGATGGTACGCAACTACATGGTTTATTATGGGGCGCGAGAGGGTGTTTTGCGAGGGGGCGCTTATGGGGTGGGCAGCGATGGTGGGGGAGGGGGCTTGCTTGTGCGTGCGTTGAGGGGCAGCATGGAGGTAAGAAAAAAAGCCTCTTGTCACTCACGTACTTTGAGTGCTAAGGTGGGCGCATAACAAGACAAGGTGTTTGTATTTCATGGCGCGTCATCCTGCTCCTGCTAAGGCTTCGGCTAACCAACTGCCGGTTTTGCCGTTGCGCAATATTGTGGTGTTTCCCCACATGATTGTGCCGCTGTTTGTGGGCCGCGAGAAGAGTGTGAAGGCGCTGGAAGAGGTGATGAACCTGAATAAGCAAATTATTTTGGTGACCCAGCGTGATGAAGCCCAAGATGAGCCGGATGTGGAGGGGGTTTATCGGGTGGGGTGTTTGGGGAATGTGCTGCAAATGCTGAAGCTGCCGGATGGTACGGTGAAGGTTTTGGTGGAGGGGCAAACCCGCGTGCGGCTGACCGATGTGAAAGATATTGGCACGATGTTTATGGCCAATGCCGAGACATTTTTGGAGCGCCAAGGTGAAGAAGAAGAGCTGGATGCGTTGGTGCGCACGGTGGTGGCGGAATTTGAGGAATATGTGAAATTGAATAAAAAAATTCCGCCAGAGGTTTTGGTGAGCTTGGCGGCGATTGAGGAGCCGACCCGTTTGGCTGATACCATTGCCAGCCACTTGAACTTGAAAATTGACCAAAAGCAGGAGCTTTTGGAGCTGGACTTGGTGGATGATCGCTTGGAGAAGCTTTACCAATTTATGGAGAATGAGATTGGCTTGCTGCAGGTGGAGCGGAAGATTAGGACGCGGGTGAAGAAGCAGATGGAGAAGAGCCAGCGCGAATATTATTTGAATGAGCAGATGAAGGCGATTCAGAAAGAGCTGGGTGATGGCGAAGAAGGCGATTTTGCTGATTATGACAAGAAACTGAAAGAGCTGAAGCTGAGCAAGGAAGCCAAGGAGAAGGCGGAGACGGAGCTGAAGAAGCTGCGGATGATGAGCCCCATGAGTGCAGAAGCAACGGTGGTGCGGAATTATTTGGATGTGCTGTTTGGTTTGCCGTGGGGCAAAAAGACCAAGCTGAAGAAAGACTTGGCGTTTGCCGAAAAAGTGCTGGATGAAGACCACTTTGGCTTGGAAAAAGTGAAAGAGCGGATTGTGGAATATTTGGCCGTGCAGCAGCGGGTGGATAAGCTGAAAGGGCCGATTTTGTGTTTGGTGGGGCCTCCTGGTGTGGGGAAAACCAGTTTGGCTGAGAGCATTGCCAAGGCGACGGGGCGCACCTATGTGCGGATGGCGTTGGGTGGCGTGCGTGATGAGGCTGAGATTCGGGGCCACCGCCGTACTTATATTGGAGCTTTGCCGGGCAAGATTATTCAGAACTTAAAAAAGACTGGCAGCATGAACCCGCTGTTTTTGCTGGATGAGATTGATAAGCTTGGGCAGGATTTTAGGGGTGATCCATCTTCGGCGTTGTTGGAAGTGCTTGATCCGGCGCAGAACCATACGTTCCAAGACCATTATTTGGAGCTGGATTTTGATCTTTCCGACGTGCTGTTTATTTGTACGAGCAATAGCTTGAATATCCCGCCGGCGTTGCGGGATCGGATGGAGATTATTCGGCTAGCTGGTTATACTGAAGAGGAAAAAGTTGAGATTGCGATGCGCCACCTGATGCCCAAGGCGATGGAGGAAAATGGCTTGAAGAAAGGCGAAGTGACGATTGGGGCGGAAGTGGTGCGGGATATTATCCGCTACTATACCCGTGAGGCTGGTGTGCGGAGCCTTAAGCGCAGCATTGATGCGTTGTGCCGTAAGGCGGTGAAGGAGATTTTGACCGCGGGGGCGAAGGCGAATCGGGTTGCTAAAGGTGATTCTAAGAAGGTTGCAAAGAGTGTGGCGAAAGGTGCCGTTAAAAGTGAAGGTAGGGCGAGTAAAGCTGGTGCGATTACGGTGACGGCGAAGAATTTGGACCATTATCTTGGCGTGCGGCAGTTTACTTATGGTGTGAAGGATGCTGAAGACCAGATTGGGGTGGTGACAGGCTTGGCGTGGACCGAAGTTGGTGGTGATATTCTGCCGATTGAGGCCACGGTGCTGGATGGTAAGGGTAAGCTTTTGACCACGGGTAAGTTGGGTGAGGTGATGACCGAGAGCATTCAGGCGGCGCAGAGCTATGTGCGGCGGCGTGCTGATGAGATGAAGATTCCGCATAATTTTTATGAGAAGAAGGATATTCATATTCACGTGCCTGACGGAGCGACACCGAAAGATGGCCCCAGTGCTGGCCTGGCGATGGTGACGGCGTTGGTGAGTGTGCTGACCGGCATTGCGGTGCGCAATGATATTGCGATGACGGGTGAGGTATCACTTCGTGGCCGTGCGATGCAGATTGGTGGCCTGAAAGAAAAGCTGCTGGCGGCGTTGCGGGCGGGGATTACCACGGTGTTTATTCCGCGCGAGAATGTGAAAGACTTGGCGGAAATGCCGAAGGTTATTATGGATGGGCTGAAGATTATTCCGGTGGATAATGTGGATGAAGTGCTGGTGCAGGCGCTGGTGCGGAATCCGTTTGGGGGCAAAGGTGGTGCCCAAAAACCAAGGATGAAGCTGAAGCCGAAAGTTGCCAAAGTGAAGCCAGTAGCACGTGGACGTGAGCGCGTGGGTGTGCGCGTGTAGGTGGCTTTAATGTGGGGAGAAAAAATCCGGCCTGAGCCGGATTTTTTTTGTGAAGTTGAGAAGATGGTGGAGGCTTTTGATTCAAGTTAATGAAAAGATAAGATAAGATGTTTGTGTGGTGATTTTGGGTGATGCGTGAGAACGAAAAAATGGCGGTTGGGCAAGAAAAAAAACGTGACAAATTTTTGGTGCGCGTGCTTGACAGTGCGGAAATCCGGCCATCTAATTGCGCTAACCCACGACTAGCCAAGCTGGCTGTGGAGTTCCGGATGCTCATATCCGGCACATGAACCAAGGTAAAAGGAACCACCCATGAACAAACAAGAGCTGATTAGCAAAATTGCTGATTCTGCCAAGTGCACCAAGACCGAAGCTGGTAACGTTGTTGACAGCTTTATTGACGTGATCACCAAGACCTTGAAGAAGGGCGGCGAAGTGCGTCTGACTGGCTTTGGCACGTTCTGCACCACCAAGCGCAAGGCCACCACGGGCCGTAACCCCCGCACTGGCGCGCCAATTAAGATTGCCGCTAGCACCCAGCCGAAATTCCGTGCTGGTAAGAGCCTGCGCGACAGCGTGAACTAAGCCGTTTTTTGGTTTAGGAAGGCCGCCTTTGGGCGGCTTTTTTGGATTTTTAGGGGTATTTTAAATGTTTTGAGGTGGTTTATTTATTTTGAGGTGATTTGGGTGGTAAATGGGTGGGTGGAAGCGGGTTTTGGGGTGGGATTTTAGGATTTATTTAAGGTGGATTTGGTATTTATTTGGGGGTGATTTGGGATTTTTTAGCATGTGGGGGGAGTGGAGTTGGGGTGGGGACGTGGCTGGTTTGGGGTGGAAATGGTGGGCGACGAGAGACTCGAACTCCCGACCCTCTCCGTGTAAAGGAGACGCTCTACCAACTGAGCTAGTCGCCCGGGGATATTCTACTAGCCGGGTCGCTTTTTAAGTTTTTCTGGCCCTGCGCTGCGCACATACTTAACTTGTATGCTTACGCTGCTCGGTCTGCAAAAAACTTAAAAATCGCCGCCGTCTAGCGAATTTGTTTACTTTTCAATGTTATGGCGGAAGCGATGGGACTCGAACCCACGACCCTCGCCGTGACAAGGCGATACTCTAACCAACTGAGCTACGCCTCCGCGCGTAACGGTTGGGTTATAGGGCGGGTTGGGGGGTGGGTCAAGGGGATAAATCAGTATACATATAGATGATAACTGGCAAGGGGCAACAGGCAAGAGGGGGAGCTTCGCTGCGCCGGAGTTGGTGTGGTGCTTTGTGGAGAGGGCAGGGCCGTTGCTGGGGAGAGGGGAAGACCGCTTAGGTTCAGGGTTTAGGGATTCAGGGACGGGCGCTTCGCTGCGCCGGAGGTGGTGTGGTGTTTGGTGGATGGGGTGGGGCCGTTGCTGGGGGGCAGGGTGTTAGGATGATAGGATTTGAGGTGGCTGAGGGGCGTGACAGGGGGTTGGGGGTGGGGTATCTTTTGGTGGTTTTGGAGGGAGGTTTGGGATGGGGCGGCGGTTTAGTTATGGGTTTTTGGGGTTGAGTTTGCTGTGCTTGTTGTTGTTTTTGGGGGCGGAGGTTTGGCCTTTGTATCGGCAGCCGTTGGCGGCTTTGGCGGCGGTTGTTGAGGGGATGGTGTTTATAATGTTGGGTTTTGTGTTGTGGCGGGTGCGGTGGGGTGGGGGGGATGGAGGTTTAGGGGGAAAATGACCAAGCCGCCTTTTTGGGGCGGCTTGGTCATTTTTCGTGGGGGTGATTTAGCCAGCGGCTTCGGTTTGGTGCTTTTGGAGCACTTGGGCGAAGCCGACGGCGGTGAGGGTGAGCACCACCAGCGCGGTGAGGCTGGTGAGGCTGAAGGAGACTGCTGGGTTGGCGAGTGTTATCAGCCCGAACATCACCATGATATTGGTGGTGCCAATCACGATGGGGGTGTGGGCTTTGGCCAGCTGAACCATCAGCGGCATCAGCAGATTGATGAGCAGGTTGAAGGCCAGAAAATAGACCAGCAGTTGTACGTGGTAGGCGGGACTGGTGAGCAGTTGGGCCACCGGTGCCGGATAGACTATCCAGGCGCCACCAGCGAAGCATAGCCAGCCATAGCCAGCAAGTGCCGTAAGGGCGATGGCATAGGCAGGCCAACGGGGTGGGCCTGCTGTGGTATCGCCGTAGACGATATTTTGCACTTTAGGAAAATGGCCCATGGTGAAAAATACGCCAGCCCATAATACGAGATGGCCGATGAGTGAGATAGCAAAGGCCAGCGGGAGCAAGGGATTTTGGAGCAATGACCCGATACCGGCGAAGGTGAGGTTGCCGGTTTGCTGGCTGTTGACCAAAATGATGAAGGTGCTGGTACCGCCGATGAGTGCCGCAAGCCAGATAAGCTGCTGGCGGATTTGATTTTTGGTGAAGCGGTTGGTCATGGTAAGCAGGGTGAAGAGGTAGACAGTTGCGAGATTGCAGCATTCGATAATTGCCGGAGCCAATGGCCCCGCCAAGCTGACGGTGAGCGGCATGGCTTGTGAGATAAACAAGCCGGTGGTGCAACCGGTGAGCAGCGCGCCATACCAAAAGCGTGGTTGGCGAGCGAAGTGCAGCAGGGGGTGGTCTTGCCGTGTGCGGCTAAGGATGTGGAATAGCGCCATGATGAGGGCGAGGTTCCAGAGCATTAACAGCCAGAGTGGGCCAGTTTTAAGGGTGTGTTCAGGGGTTGTGATGAGCTGGGCGAGGGCAGGGTAGTTGCCTGCGGCAAAGCCGTTACCCAGCCAGATAAGCAGGTGGGCGATGAGGCTGACCAGCATGGAGAGCCAGAAGGTGGAAGGGAGAGTTTGCATGGGTTTTACTCCGTGGTTACTGCGACTTTAGCAGGGAAAGAGTGGAAGATGGAAGTACGTGGAGTGTTTAGCATGGGGGGTGGACTAAGGCAATAAGCCGCCATCTTTTTGAAGGATGGCGGCTTGGACATTTTTCGTGGGGGTGGGTTAGGCGGCTTTTTTGAGGCCGAGTTGGGTGGCGGTGAAGATGGGCATCAGCTCTACGCCGATGGCGGCGAGGGCTTGTTGGGCGCCCATTTCTCTATCGAGGATGCAGATGGCGTGGGTGAGATTGCAGCCGGGGACTTCGGCCCTGGCTGCTTGGATTGCCCTGACCATGCTGCCGCCGCTGGTGGCGACGTCTTCGAAGAGGACGGCGCGGCCGTCGGTTCCGAGCCAGCCTTCGACCTGCTTGCCTTCGCCGTGGCCTTTCTTCTCGGGGCGGATGTAGAAGAGCTTGAGGGTATCGGCTAAGTCATAGTCGAAGTCAATTACCGTGGAGCCGACAGCGCCGAGAGTGGTCATACCACCCGTAGGCACCGCACCGAGGTAGCGGGTGTTGGGGGGTAGCATTTCGGTGATGGTTTCGCTGAGTACTTTGAGTGCCTCTGGAAGGGTGGTGAGGAGGCGGAGGTCGGCGTAGTAGTCGCCTTCGCCAATGACTTTACCGCTGGCGAGGGTTCGCGTTTCACCGGCTTTGAGCACGGTGATGCTGTGTTCAAAGAGAGCGTTACGGAGATATTTCTTTGCGTAGGGGGTCATGGGAGAGGTTCCTTTGTGAAAGAGGGAGGGAGGTGAGGCGTAGGCTTAGGTGGGGGGCTTTTAGCATGGGGGTGGTGGGAAGGCAACACATGTGGGAGGGAAGTTGGGGGGATTTGAGGGGTTTGTGGCGGGAATAATGGTTTTTTGGGGGTGAGTTGGGGTATGCTGGGGCAGGGCTGAAAGGAGCCGTTTTGCGCGCATGGATATTGTTGACCTGATGATTGCAGACCGCGTGATTGGCGTGGCGGATTTGCATAATCTGCCCGTGACCGTGCAGAAAGACCCCGATGTGCTGATTGAGGCGCTGGGCAAGGCGGGCAAGCTGACGCCCAATCAACAGGCGCGGTATAAGGCGGTGGCGTATGATTTCCCCGTGAAGAATGATGATGAGATGGCGAAGTTGACGCCGCATCAGGTGGAGGGTGTTGACCGGGCGTTTTTGCAGTTTTATACGGCTTGTCCGATTGAGTTGGGGCGCAACCAAGTGATTTGGGCGGCGGCGGATTTGCCCAACAAGCGTTTGCACAGCGAGATTTTGCTGCGCAACCGCAAGAACAGCCATGTGTTTGTGTGGGCCAGCCCCAAGAGCATTGAGAGCGCGATTGAGCGGATGAACAAGCGCGAGGGGCATAGCCTGAAATTTTTGGTGGAGAATGCTTATGCGCAGCTGAATGCGGGCAATGATGACAGTGTGATTAGTTTGGTGGATGAGATTATCCGCACGGCCTACAAAAACGGGGCGAGTGACTTGCACATTGAGATTTTGAACCGCAAGCCCACGGTGATGGCGCGGATTGACAACGAATTGGAAGAACTGGTGGCGTTGCCGATGGAAGTTTATGACCGCGTGGTGGGGCGGCTGCGGCACATGGCGGGGGTGAGTGCCGAGAACTTTAAGAAGCCGCTGTATGGGCGCATGACGTTTGAGTTGAGTAACCGGCAGAGTGTGGATATTCGATACACCACCCAGCCGATTACGTTGGAGAATACGGCGAAGATTGCGATGCGGTTTTTGCGGCCTTTTGAGGGGCAGATGGAGACGTTTGGGTATACGGATGAAAATATTGATAAGATTGATAATTTGATGCGCTTTGAGGAAGGCGTGATTATTTTTGCCGGGCCGACCGGGCAGGGTAAGAGCACGGCGTGCCGCTTGATGATTCGGCGGGGGCAGCGGCCCGGGCAGAATGTGATTGCCTATGAGAAGCAGATTGAAGAGCGGATGGATAACGTCATCCAAACCGAAGAGGATTTGGCGGCGGGGGTGAACTTGGAGAGTTTTCTTTATGCTGCCTTGGGGCTTGACCCGGATATTTTATATATTGGTGAGGTGCGTAGCCCTGAGGATACGCGCAAGGTGATTGACGCCGGTAACTTGGGGCATTTGGTGATTACCACCATGCACGCCAATGACAGCTTTATGACGCTTGACCGTTTGCTGCAGCGCGGGGTGCCGCCCGAACTGATTTTTACCAACGTGCGCGGGGTGGTGAGCCAGCGGTTGGTGCGGCGGTTGTGCAATAAGTGCAAAGTGCCTTACGAACTAGACCAAGCGATGGCGGACAGTATGAATGGCATTCGGGATTTGGGCATGAAGCGCGGGGATGTGATTTATCGGCCTAACCGCAATGGGTGCGAGTTGTGCCATTACCGTGGGTATTCCGGGCGGATTGCGATGGAGGAAGTTTTGGAAATGTGGCGGCGGGAGATTAGCCGCAACGTGTGGGCGGGCAACCGTTTGCGGCCCGACTGGGTGGATGTGGTGCGTGAGCAGGCACGGCTGGCGGGGATGAGTGATATGCTGACGCAGGGTTTGCGGCATATGAAAAATGGTGTGACGTCGCTTGACGAATTGGAGCGGTTCTTCAGTGCAGACCTTGAAACCCTCCGTTAGGCCAAGCAATAGATTGGCGAGTTTTGGCGCCAGTATGGCGGGTAGCGTGGCGGGCAGTGGTATGGATGCGCGGGATCGGGAGCGGTTCTTTTTCTTTATGGCGATGATGATGAAGACCGGGCAGACCACCAGCGATGCTTTGAAGGCGGTGGCCAAGGCATTTCGGGCCGAAAAAAATGACAGTGTGGCCAATGCAGTGGTGGGGTTGGCGCAGAAAGTGGCGCAGGGTAAGCCCTTAAGCCAAGCGATGTTGGCAGAGCGGGGGATGTTTAGTGAGTTGCATCGGGCGGCGATTTTGGCGGGTGAGGCGAGCAACAATATGCAGAAGAGTTTTGATATTCTGCGCATTTTGGAGGACAAGAAAATTAATGCCGGGCGGGCGGGGATGGCGGAGCTTTTGACGCCGTTGTTGATGCTGTTGCTTTCGCTGGTAAGCATTTTCAATACCGGCCTGAACACCTTGCCGGTGATGGTGAAGTTGCATGAGGCGCAGGGCAAGGAGAGCGGGATGATTCCGCTGGGGATTATTGCCACTACCAACTTTTTGGCGGGGTATTGGTTTGTGCTGGTGGCGCTGCTGGCGATGGTGGCGGTGGTGATGTGGAGCATGAATAGTAACCCTGCTGGGCGCACGGTGCTGCACACGTTGCAGCTACAAATTCCGTTTTATGGGCGGTTTTTGATTTACCGCACCTATAACCAGATGCTGCTGTATTTTCCTTACCTTTTGGCGAGTGGGGTGAAGCCGAAGCAGTTGATTCCGATTATGGAAAGTTTGGCGACCAACCTGGTACTGAAAAAGCGGATTGACCAGTTTAACCATGTGATTACTACGGGGGGGAGCTTGAGTGAGGCGATGGGGCGGGCGGGATTTCCTGAACTGATTGTGACGCCGGTGAGTGTGGCGGAGAACTATGCGCCGACCACCGGCAACGTGAACGATGTGTTGATTGAGGGGATGCAGCATTCCCATGCGATTTTGGAGCGGATTTTGAATGATGCGCATAAGACGTTTATTGGCGTGTTTAGTGCGATGCTATGGATTATGGGAGGGGCAGTGATGATGCTGGATATGCTTTCCATTGTGCTTTCACAGGCTTAGGATGACGTATGTTTGAAATCCCCCCGCCCCTGCAAGACAAATTGAAGCCGCTGGTGGACAAGCTGGAGCCTGCGCTGAAAGTTTGGCGCGAGCAGGGGTTGCCGGTGGTGCGGCAAGTGGGTGGGCAGGTGTGGGACCAGCTGCGTGCGCTGAGTGGCGAGATGGCCGAGAAAATGGCCAAGGCGGGGCCGCAGGGGAGTGTGGGCAATGCATTTAGGCACTTGTGCGTGGTGGGGTTGAATCGCAGCGAACTGCTGCTGCAAGGTGAGAGCCAGAGTGTGTTTGGGGACAGTTGGCAGGAGCTGGCGGATGAGAGTTTGCGGCGGCATGTGGGGTTGATCTTTTTTGCGCCGCGGGGCTTGGATGGGCGGCCGGTGAACCCGTATCTGTTTTTGACCGGTGAGCTGGCCAATGCGGTGGCGGATGAGGAGGGGTTGGCGGATACCAATGCGATTCAGTTAGCTGCCAACATGGTGGGGCCGATGCCGCTGCTGGACTTTTGCCGCATGCCGCCCGCCGAACCGAATACCGTGAATGTGCTGCTGGCGGCGGATGTGTTGTTCCATTGGGACATTAAGGACAACTATGTGCTGACCACTACGCCGACGACGTGGGTGCGGGATGTGGAGCAGGTGCTGAAGAGTTATCCGCGCACCACCAAAATGGTGATTTACACGCAATGGGACACCGATGTGCTGCCGCCGAGTGAGCGGATTAAAATTTTGCGTTTACGCGAGTTGCCTTTGGATACGGCGGTGTGGCTGAACCAGCCGACGTTTCAGGAGAAATATGGTTTACATATTTTAGTAGCGGGGATGGTGTTTTTGGGCTTGGTTTTTGCAGGGTTGTGGCTGCAAGGGCGGGGTAACGCGAGTGTGGCGGATGAGTTGCGGCTGGTGGAGCAGCAGATACCGCGTGGGGGGCAATTTAATGACATTGAGAAGGCGATTGGTGAGCAGGAAAAGATGTTTGCCAAGCGTGAGTTGATGGGACTGGTGGTGCGTGATATGGCGCGCGCGGTGGCGAAAAGTGAGATGAAAATTACCAGCTTTGAGGTGAAAGTGGCCGAGCAGAATGAGGTGCCGAAACAATACTTGGTGACGATTGATGCCGACGCTGCGGCTTACCAAGGGTGGCTGCAGCAGGAGCCGATTGCAAGGAGTTTGCTGATGAACAGCGCGGTGCTGGATGCGGTGCGTAAGCCGCCGACACCGAATGGCTTTAAGCTGGAAGGGCTGGTGGATGCGCAGGGGTTGCAGCGGGAATATCGGCGGGTGGCGCCGCGGGTGGCGGGGAATGAAATTTCACCAACAACTGCTTTGGAGGTGAAGCCATGATACGCTTTGCCGTTGGTGCGGGGATGATTATTTTTGCCTTGGTTTTTGGGGTGTATCGGTACATGGATTTGAGCAGCCAGCGGGCGGATTTGGAGGCGGCGCTGGAGGAGGCTTATGGCAAGCGTGATGAGGGGAAGGATTTGGTGCAGCGCATTCGGGAAATTAAAAAAATTGGCATGGTGGTGGAAGATGCGCAGAAATTTAATATTGAGCGCTTGCTGGATATTGGTGCGCCGGGGATGGAGTGGCGCTTTGTGGGGCAGCCGCTGGTGCGGGGGAGTAACCGCGCGCTTTATCGTTATACCTACCGGATTTCGGGCCCCACTACTTATGCAGAGAGCCAAGCTTTGCTGGAGCGGATGGGGCGGTTGCCGGGGTTTGTGGTTTACCGATATTGCTTTAATTGCATTCAGCCTGCGCGGGGTACGCCGGAAGATTTAAAAATGGTGCAGATTGAGGGATACCTTTATGGGTACGATGCGGCGACTTTGTATTAGCATTTTGGCGCTGGTTGCCCTTGGTTGGGCGGGCGCGAGCGTGGGGTGGGCCCAAGCTCCGAGTAATGGGGCAAGTGGCAATGCGCAGCGGTTGCAGTGGCCGCGGACTTTTACCGGGCAGCCGGATTTTGCCTTTACCCGTGAAGAGGCTTTGCAGGAGGCGAAAAGCCGGGCCAAACGCGAGAATGCTAAGGTTCCAGTTTTGCCAACTTTAGAGGATTTATTGCGTGATGATATTAAATTTGACCCGTTTGGCATTAAAAATGAAGAAATAACTGCAACGGTGAGTGGTACCGAAGAGGTGAGTGGGGCGATGGTGCGTGGCAAAAGCTTGATGGATAAGTTGATGGAAAATGTGGTGGATTTGCCGAAATTTGAGCAGCGGGCGGGCTTGGATTTGGCAGAATTTGAGAACACCTTGCGACAAACATTACAGGCGAGTTTGGAGAGCTGGCAGCCGCAGATTAAAAATGTTCCGTTGGATGGAGTTTTAGGAGGATTAATTTTGCAGGCGGTGGTGATGTCGCCGAATAAATATGTGATTTTGAACGGAGAAAGGTATCGGGAAGGGGATGGTTTTAAGGTGCAAATTCCGGTGATGGTGCCGGATAATTGGATTTTGAGTGCTTTGGAAAATAAAATGCCGGATGAAAAATTAGTTGGGCCGGAATTAATGGAAAATTACCAAACTATTTTTGAGAGTGTGGTGGCGGATTTTGCCCAACAAAGAAATGCAAACCCAATGCTGGGGCAAAAAATGATGATTTTGCCGGTGAAACTGGTGCAGATTTTGCCGCGCACGGTGCTGCTTGAGGCGGATGGGAGGCGGTATGAGTTGCAGGTTAAATTTGCGTATTAAATTGATTTTGCGGCGCAAACACGGCGCTTGGGGGTTGTGGTGCCAGCGTGGCGCGTTTTCGCCGTTTATGTTTGGGTTGGTGATGGGAGTGACGATTTTTTCGGCGCTTTCCATGCAGTGGGCGAAGAAGGAATTGGAGCGGTATCAGGCCAAACAGGCGGATGCGGCGCAGCGGCAGGCGCAGGATGTGGCCAAAGCGATGGAATTTGCAATTTTGACCGAGGGGCAGGATAATTATAGTGAGGAATATACGTTGCAGCGGGCGCGGCAGTTTAGCAGTGCTGCGGCGAAAACGCGTGGGGAGCAGGATTTTTTATTGGCGACCAAACGTGAGCGCGATAGTGAGCGCTTTGGCCGAAATGATGAGAAAATTGCGATTGCGGCAAGTGATGATACGCTGTTGCGCAGCCAGGTTTATCGTAGCGGGGATGTGGCCGAGCTGGACAAACTGCGCACCAACAAGGCGAGTGGGGTGGTGGTGTATGATACTTCGGAGGCGCGGGACCGGCAGATTCGCACCAGTATTCAGCGGCAGGAGGCGTTGGCGGAGCAGATTTATGCTTTTTATGCGGCGGAAATGAAATTCCCGACTTTGGCAGAATTTACCGAAATGCGGCGGAAATTTGGTTTGCGCGATGTGTGGGGTGACGATTTTGAATATGGCGTTGACCCGGATTTGCAGCAGGGCTTTTTAAGCTTCACCACACCGTGGGGGTATGTGCATGAGATTAACTTGAGCTTGAAAGAAGGTGCGGAATGATGGCAAGATGGTACTCATGAAAAGCTTGATTGGATTGATGTTTGCCCAGCGTGGGGCGATGTTTGGGATGGATGCGCGGGTGGCGTTGGTGATTGCTTCGATTTTGGCGGCGGTGGGCGGCTGGCAGATGATGAGCCGATTGGAGAGCACCAAGAGTGAGGCGGCGTTGGCGCATTTGGAAATTATCCGCGATGGCCTTGAAAAACATTATGAAACTGTAGGGATTAGCAAGCTGCCCGATAGCTTGGATGAGCTGTTTAGAGCCAATTTGATAACTGACCCCAGCGTGCGCAAAGACCCGTGGGGGAATGACTGGGAATATGTGCATGCCAGCGCGCAGATGAAGCTGGAAGATACGCCGATTAGTGCCCAATATGCGGTGGTTTTTAGCCGTGGCAAAAATGGGGTGAATGACTCGGGTGGGTTTGGCAGCGTTGAGGAATTTGCCGAGTGGGCGCCGCGCAAAGATGACATTGGCACCAAATATATGAGCCGTGAAGTGGAAAAGCGGCGGTTGGATGAGTATCGGGCGCGGGCGCAGTTGATTATTGATAAGCTGGAATCGGCGGAATCGGCGGCGTTTTTGGAGGCGCAGAACACCTGCAGCGCGGCCGGGGCGCCGGGGTGGTGCGCCGACCTTGAGGGCAAGAATTATACGCTGTTTAACTACTACCCGAAGAGTGATGCGGATGACACCACGGGGGCGGTTTATTACAGCGAGAAGGTGCTGAACAAGCGGGTGTATAGCAGCGGAAATTTGGCGGAAATGCAGCAACTTATGATTGATTTGGGGTTGCCGGCCAGCTATGCGCAGGACCCGTGGGGGCGGGTGTTGATGATCAACACCAACATTACCGGGCGGACGGTGCCGCCGTTTTCGGCCAGTTTGTGCTTTAGTGCCGGAGAGAATTGCCTTGCGCGCAAGGAATAAATCCTTTTTAAGACAAAAATTTATGAAGCTGGGTGGGTTGTTGCCGTGGGAAAAAGCCACGGGGGTTAAAAATGATAGTGTTTTGGGGGTGATTCCGCGCCAGAATGAGGGGTTTTGGTGGGGGATTTTGGGTGTTTTTGGAGTGGTATTTGGTATTTATTTGGATTTTTTTGCGGGTGGATTTGGGGTGGGTTTGGGGCATGGTATGGGTGGAGTGACGGTGGTGTTGGGGGTGGTTTTGGCACGCTTGGCG
>RFNJ01000002.1 GCA_009927255.1 Pseudomonadota bacterium
GGGAAAGATTTGGCTGACGTGGCTGGTGGCTTTGGCTTTGGCGATAGTGCTGGAGGACGCATTGGCAATAATGGCGCGGCGGGCGTGGGGCCAAACCTTCAGGTCATCGGCGCTGTTACCGGCATAATCAAACCCGTGTTCGCCATAGCGCTGGATGAGCGCGCGGGCCTTGTGGCGGGCGATGAGGTTGGGGCCGTTGGCCACCGTGCCGATGACTGGATAGGGCAGGTTGTGGGCGCGGAGGATGTTTTCCACCAAGGTTTGGGCGCTGCCGGTGACCACTAGCACCTCCCTGCCCTTTTGTGCTTGCTGGGAGGCGAAGGCGAGCAGGCGGGCATCCCAATTGAGTGCAGGCAGCCAGTTGGCTTTGAGCGCCTGTTTTTCAAGGTACACCTTATGTGCCACCTTGCCGTAGCGGGCGAGTAAATAGACCGCATGACCCCAGCGCTTGGGCGATTTTCCCAGCAGCCAGCGCAGGGCCATCACCCCCAAATCGCCGTGGTGGAGGGTGCCGTCGAAGTCGAGGGCGAGGGGGATATTTACTCCCATAGTGGATAAAAGCTAAGCCAACAGCGCCGGAAGTTCAGCGGTCATCGCGTCTTTCACTTTTTGTGGAATGGGGTAGAGCGTGCCTTCGCCTTCCAACATCCGTTTGCCATCCACGTCTTCCACCCAGGTTTCAAATACGGCGCTTTTTTCTGAGATTTCCTTGCATTTGGCGATGGCGATGTAGGGTTGGTTCAGTTTAACCGGTGCCAAAAACTTGACGCTTTGTCCACCCCAGATGGCGCCTAAACCGGGCAAGTCCATGCCGAAAATCCCGCTGAATTTGGCCATGGAGATCATTCCGTGGGCGATTCTGCCTTTGAAGATGGTTTTGGCGGCGTAGGCATCGTTGAAGTGGGCGGGGTTGAAATCGCCGCTGATTTCGGCGAATTTTTGGACGTCGGCGTCGGTGATTTGGTAGGGTTGGCGAAAGCTATCACCTACCTTTATCTCATTGATTGTTTTGCAATTACGTGGTTTTGGATTGGGCATGTTTGGGTTCCTTTTGGGTTGTTTTTGGGT
>RFNJ01000116.1 GCA_009927255.1 Pseudomonadota bacterium
CAAGCGGGTCAGCATTTGCGTCTGTGCAAATGCTGGGGCCCCGCTAGCTATCCGGCACCACCCGCGTCGCCCGCTCTCCACAAAGCGCCCATCTAAAAAGACCGCCCGCCCTCAAATGGCCTACATCAATCCAAATGCCAATAGTATACTTTACCTTGACAAACCAAACAAACCCAAGCAGAATACCCAAACCATGGGCATCCCGCCCACGGACATTCTCGTTTGGAGAAACGCAAACATGCGTTACACACTGGCAGTTGCCATCTTCACCGGCGTTCTAGCGCTTGGCCTCCCCTTCGCCGCAAAAGCGCAGGAAGCCAAAACCGAGGTCAAAAGGGTCACCTGCATCCAAGACCTCCCCAACCTCACTGGCTGGGAGAAGTTCAAGCTGGAGGCCCGCTTGGCGGCGCGCAAAGCCGGCAACGCCACACGCAAAGCAACTGGCATTGCCACATTGCCCAACCCCTGCCTTGATGACCCCAACGACCCCAACACCCCCGCCAACCTCGCCAAAAAATAACGGCGAGAAATCAGCGGGAGTTGGTCTAATTGCCGGAAAGGCGCCCAAAAGGCGCCTTTCTTCTATCCCCCCCCTCTCCACAAAGCACCCAACTAAAAATACCCTCCATATCCAACAACCCACCCACCCATAAAAAATACAAAACAAAATCCAAATCAAATCAATAAACTAAACAATGGCATACATTCAACCAGCAATATCACCCATCCCCCTAACCGCGCCCGAACATTCCGTTAATCCCTGCATCCGTGCATCCCTTAATCCGCCTTTTCCCTCCAAACCACCCAAAAACCCCACCAAATCACCACCTACCCCCAACCTCCAACCATTTCAACATCTTGCTGCCTAAAAATCAGGCAGACATCCATTCCACGTGAATCCATTCCACGTGCCCGTGAAAATCCACCCATCTACCAGCGTTCCATGCTTCGAAAGGCCATCACCCCACCCGTCAAACCAAACCAAGCTCCACAGCTTCACGTTTTTGTCACCTGTCCGGCGCCGCAACCAATCCGCACCCAAAAAACACCCCAAAACCACTTTCAGCCACACCAAAAACCACTCATTTTTTTCTAAAATTGACGTTCCACAAACCCCAAATTCATTCCATAAAAACCCCACATTTCCGCCACGTGATAAGTTAGTAAGCACTTACCCAAAATTCATTCTCATCTTTTCAAAGGCTTAAACACACCACTATGTTGCGCTGCACAATGCCTCTAAAAAGCACAATGCTTAATTCTTAACCATGTAAAACCCATCAAAAACATCAATTTAATTGTGGCTCAATAAACACATGGGGTCGTTTTTGGTATTCACTTTCTGGTAGCCGCCGTAAAATCCTCCCCAGCACCCCATCCAGCCGTGCCCATCCCGCGTGGCTTAGCTGTATACGCCCCTGGCGGCGCTGCAAAATCCCTTTTTCTTCCAAACGTCGCAATTCCGCCAAATCTACCGCGTGCTCCCATTCGCCCGCAGCAGCGTTTTTTTGCAACCAAGCTTCGTCAACACCTTCACGTAGCCGTAAACCTAAAAATAACGCCTCCTGAATGCCTCTGGCGCCATCAATCTCTTTCCACTCGGCGAACATCTCACCATTTGCACAATTTTTCAGCAAATACCCCTCCGGCTGCCGCACCACCGCCGTCGCCACCCGCTTCCCATCCGCCAACCTCACTCGCCCATGCGCTCCCGCCCCCACACCCAGATAGTCACCATACCGCCACACGTGCAAATTATGCGCACAAGCCATCACCCCATGTTTTGCTTGGCGAGCAAAGTTCGAAATCTCGTAGTTCACATACCCCGCTGCCTCCAAAACGCGCAGCGTCGTGTCAAAAAAATCAGCCTCGCTATCGCTGTCAATCGGCTGCCAGGCTCCACGTTTCACCGCGCTGTAAAACGCCGTGTTCTTTTCCACCGTCAATTGGTAGGCACTCAGGTGCGCCAGCCCCATCGCCGCCAGCCGCCCCAGCAACGCCTCCCAGCCCGCCAAATCTTGCCCCGGCAACCCATACATCACATCAGCATTTACATTGCTAAAAACGCTCTGCGCCGCTTCCAGCGTGCCCAGCGCCTCCCCCACGCTATGCTCCCGCCCCAAAAACCCCAAATGCGCCGCTTCAAGGCCCTGAATCCCCACACTCACCCGATTCACCCCCACCGCCCGCAGCCCCTCAAACAACGCTAAACTGCTGCTGGTCGGGTTACACTCCACCGTAATCTCCGCTTGCTCCAACCCCCGTCCCAACGGTGCCACCGCCGCTAAAATCCGCGCAATGCTCGCTGGCCGCATCAGGCTCGGCGTCCCCCCACCAAAAAACACACTCACCAACCGCCGCTCGCCCAATCCCTGCGCTCGCCACCAAGCCAATTCCGCACAAACCGCCGCCACATACTCCTCCTCCCGCGGCATCCCAGCATGGCTGTTAAAATCGCAATACGGGCACTTAGCCTTACACCAAGGCCAATGCACATAAATGGCTAAATCGTTGCGCAAGAAACCACCTAACACATTGTTAAAATCAACCACGGTGTCACCCCGGGGCATGGCTGGGCCAATTTTGTCCTACACAAAATTGGGGTGCTCAGCCTGAGCCCGGGGTTACATCTTATTTTACAAAGTGACAACAAGTAAAAATCAACAGCTTTCAGCCAAAAAAGTTGGTGCCCAGAAGAGGACTCGAACCTCCACAGTGTTACCCACCAGAACCTGAATCTGGCGCGTCTACCAATTCCGCCATCTGGGCACAGTATCGTCTTCGTATTTTACTTCTATGGCCAGCTGTCGGGGTCTCCGCTTACGCTTCGGCTCCGCCATCTGGGCATCTATCGTGCTTACGCTTAGGTTTCATGGCACATAGCCACGCGCAAGCAATTAGGCTATCTCCCATCAGCTGTCAATCATTTCTAAACCCAATTGACATCCACCCCCATCCTGTGCAACTTGCCAACGCTCACCGCCACACAAAGCGTGGGCAAAAAGTTGGGGAGTCGCCAAGTGGTAAGGCAGCTGGTTTTGGTCCAGCCATTCGAGGGTTCGAATCCTTCCTCCCCAGCCACGGTTTTTTGCTAAAAATCCCAAGGGTTCCGCCAGGAATCCTTGGGATTTTTAGCAAAAACTGGGTTGAGTTGAAGCCATTTGAACTGCGCCCTACTTGGCGCCGTTCGAAAAACATACCCGGAGGGGCATGTTTAAAAGGCCGTAGGCCTTAATCCTTCCCACTCGAATATTCAATCAAAACAAGCCCCCGCAGGGGGTCTGTTTTTATCGAAAAACTGCGGGAGTTGAAGCGATTTGAACTGGCGCCCTCGCGCCGTTCGACAAACACCCCCGGAGGGGAGTGTTTGAGCGGCTTCTTAGCCGCAATCCTTCCCCCACAAAACCCCAACCAAAAAACCCCCGTAAGGGGTTTTCTTAAAACTGAAGGAGTTGAAAGTATTTCTTAGCCACCATCCATCCCCCATTCCACCACCATCCCCGCCGCCACCGCCCGATTTGAATATTGATTCTTCAATTCCACCCCCAATTCCGCATTGGTCGGCCCAAATTCATCACTGCGCGGCCCCCAGGATGGCACAAAAACCGGATCATACCCAAACCCATCCGTCCCCCGCAATTCCAACGCAATAACCCCCTCCACCCGTGCCTCAAACAGCTTGGTCGGCAGCCCCGGCCGCGCCAACGCCAACACACACAAAAAATATGCTTGCCGCTGGCCAACCGGCACATCTCTCATCGCCGCAACCAAAGCCGCCGGACCACCAAAATGCGCCGTGTCCACCCCCGGCTTGCCCCCCAACGCCGCCACAAACAAACCGCTGTCATCCGCCAATCCCCACGCATCAGGATGCTCCGCGCAAGCCGCCTCCGCCTTCAAAATCGCATTGCCCGCGCAGGTGCCACCCTCCTCGGCCCGCAGTTCCCGCACCGGCGGCGCCCACCCCACCAAATCCCATCCCAAGGGAGCCAACAAAGCCGACAATTCCCGCACCTTCCCCGCATTCCCCGTCGCCAAAATCACTCGCTGCCCCATGCTATTCTCGCTCCATTCTCAACATCTTTCCAACGTCTTTCGCAGCCCCAGAAATCACCACCTCCACCCACGCACAATCCCCCACCTCGCGCAGCTCCCCAAGTTGCAAAATCTCTCTAAACAATACCCGCATCCCACCGCCATGCCACACCACCGCCACACAATCATCTTTGCCATCTATAACACGCTGTATTTCCTCACGAACACGCGTCACAAAATCGCCATAACTCTCCGCCCCCGGCATGGTAAAAAGCCGGTCTTTCAGCGCCGCAACTTCAGCCGGAAAACGCGCCGCCGCCTCAGCCTTCACCATGCCACTCAGCGCCCCATATTGGTTGCGCTCACGCAAGTTTTCGCGCACCTCCACAGGGCAACCAACTCGCTGCGCCAAAGCCTCGGCAGTCTGCCGCGCGCGCTGCAGTGGGCTACTCAAAACCCGCCCAATTCCCGCACCCGCCAATTCCTCCACCAGCGCCGCCACCTGCCGCTCCCCCGTGACCGAAAGAGCATCATCATAAGTTCCCCCAAATCGCCCCTCCACATCCCCCGTGGTCTCCCCATGCCGAATAAAAATCACCCGCCGAATCATCTAAAATCTCCTCATATAAACATTCATTTAGTCATGTAAGCTGTTTGCCTAAGTCCCACCTATATCCACCAAATCATAAATATCAAAAGCCACCTCATCATAGGGGTGAACCCGCCGCATTGCCGTCACAACATCGCGCAATTTTGCCTTCTCCACCACCACTTCAATCCGCTCTTCTTCGGCCTCGCCAAATTCGCCCGTGCTGCCAATAAAAGGTTGGCTATTGGCACCTGCCCGATACCGCCCAACCCCCCGGCTTGAAAACGAACAATGCGAGTAATTCCCAATCACGCCCGCCCCCGCCTCCCCCAGCGCCGCGCGTACCACATCCGCATGGCTCAACGGAACAAAAACAACCAACTTTACATTCGCCATCTCAAACATCTCCTTTGCATTCACGTTTTCTCAAAACCACACCAGAAACATCCCCTGTTCCACGTGCACCACACGTCAAGCCAAATCGCAAATTCAATATTTTACCCCTAACCCCCTGTGACATCCAAAAGTAAGTAAGCGCTTATAATACCAAAAAACAGCAAAATCACCCCCCAAACATAAACCCCAATATTAAACCAAGCTCGCCTCAATCACCTCACGCTGTAACTGGAACAACTCCTGAATCCCCTTCTCAGCCAGCCGCTGCATCTCGCCCACCTCGGCAGCCGTCACGGGGCGCTGCTCGCCACTCACTTGCACCTCCACCCAATGCCCCCCGCTGCTCATCACAAAGTTGCCATCGGCCAATGTGCTGGAATCCTCAACATAATCCATGTCCAGCATCACCCCCTCAGTCCCCACCCCGCAGCTAATCGCCGCCACCTGCTCACGCAAAACCTTGCCACGCAACTTGCCCGCCTTCTCCAGCCCCGCCAACGCCAAGGCAAGTGCTACATAAGACCCTGTAATTGCAGCAGTTCTTGTCCCACCATCCGCCACCAGCACATCACAGTCCAGCCAAATGGTCTTGCCCTCCAAGGGCTTCAAGTCGCACACCGCCCGAATCGCCCGCCCTACAAGCCTTTGAATTTCAATGGTTCTTCCCTCTTGTTTGCCCCGCGTCGCCTCACGGTCTTTGCGTTCACCAGTCGCACGCGGCAACATGCCATATTCAGCTGTGACCCATCCGCCAAGTTCTTTGTTACTTTTGCCACTCGCCCGCATCCATTGCGGCAGCTTCTCCTGCACGCTGGCCGTGCAAAGCACTTCGGTCATCCCAAATTTCACAATGCAACTGCCCTCGGCATGCGGATTAACCCCCGTGGTAATCGCCACATTTCGCAAAGCATCCAGTGCCCGTCCATTCAATCTGCCCATAAATTAAGCTCCTCTTTCCTGTTTATAATCACTTTTACCATCTTAAAATCTCTACTCAAGGCAATTTATCCAAAACCACTTTTAAACCACGCACAGGCGGAAATTTAGGTAAGTAGTTACCAACCGCTTACTTTTACCTCACATTGCCTCCCCACCTCATCGCCGACCCATAACAAAACCAATGCTTTGTCCACCAATCCCCACCCAAAGGTCGTACCATCTCCACCCCAACCCCACCCAAAATCCACCCTAAATCGTTACCAAAACAGCGCAGCATAATTATCACAAATGCCATATTGCCAGATGCGCTATTTTTGGGCATCCAGCCACGCCACCACATCGGCAAAGTGATTCTTGGCGTCTACTTTTGGCCACACCTGTTTTATCGCGCCAGCGCCGTCCAGCAGGTAAGTCACGCGCGCCATGCCCATATAAGTCTTCCCATACATGCTTTTTTGCTGCCACGTGCCATAAGCGTCGGCCACTTTGTGGTCGGCATCGCCCAGCAGGGTAAAGTTAAGCCCCTCTTTTTCCTCAAACTTTTTCAAAAGGTCAGATTTATCTGGCGAAATCCCCAACACCACCACCCCCCGTTTGGCCAATTCCGCCTTGCCATCACGTAAATCACAAGCCTGGGTGGTGCAACCAGGGGTCAAAGCTTTTGGATAGAAATAAATAAGTGTCCACTTACCAAGCGAATTCCTCAAATTCACCATTTTCCCGTTCTGATCAGGTAAGGTAAAGTCCGGGGCTTGGGTTCCAACGGTCAGCAGCGTCATGGCATTTCTTTCTCTTGAATGTGCCTACATCCTAAGCAGACCTTCACAAAAAAGCAATCTCAAAACGTGCCAAACGGCGTATAAAGCATAAAGTATCAGCCCAATAAAGGTAAAAGACCCATGCCCGCCAAAGCCAAGCCAGCCAAAAAACCCCAACCAACCAAAAATACAAGCAAAATCAATCCTAAAAAGCCCACCGCAGCCCCAGCCAAAACCCCCTTCAACCCCCTCGCTATGTGGCTGGAAGACGCCTCTTTGGAAGTCCTCCGCCCCGCCAGCAGCTACGCCGTGGGCGAAAGGCAGCTCGAATTCGCCGTCCGTGCCAATCATGCAACAGCGCAACAGGGGGATAACATCAAACTTACGCTGTTGCTCCGCGCACACATCCATGCCAGCAACCAAACCCTCGCCATAGCCGAAATTAGCCATTCTGCCATAATTAAAACCTTGTTAAATAACCACAATCTCGCCGAATCCTTCGCCGCCCTCTACCCCACCGCCCGCCAATCCCTCGCCAATCTCTTAGCCCTCTCCGGCCACAATCCCCCATTGCCAGAAGCGCTAGAAGCCAACGCCACCAAGGCTTAGCAGGGATTCTACCCTCACCTAAAAAGCCCCACCAAGGGGCTTTTCTCTCTCATAAACAAAAGTTGCATAAATATAACAACCAACATCATTAAAATCACACTCAAATATATTTACATTCATGAAATCAACACAATAACCATTAAAAAACCAAAACTCAAAAACCACACAACAAAAAAAGCGGCCATCGCCGCCTTTCTAATATATTGATATTACTGCGATATTTCGTGAGCAAACCGACTAATCACATGCAGCACACCCGTCCGGAAGAACGTAATCGCAATAATCACCACCACCGGGGTCAGGTCCAGCCCACCCACTAGCGGCACATAACGGCGCACATATTGGAAAACCGGCTCAGTCAAATTGCGCAAAATCCGCACAATCGGGTTCAGCGGGTCAGGGTTGGTCCAGCTAATCACCACCGCAGCCATGATGATAAAGGTATAAATCACCAACAGCGCATTCAAAATCTCAGCAGCGCTCTCCAAAGGGTAACCAATCACATACATCGTCGCACTCCTTGTTTAATGCTTTCTCTTGCCCTAAGATAACCCCAAAGTAAACCCATATCAAACAATTCAATACAATAAAGGTTCATTTCATGCGCATTTCTCTCGCCATCGCCCTCCTCTCCAGCACCATCGCGCTGTCCGCCGCGGCTCAAACCCCCGCCGCGCCAGCTGTTCTCAAAGCCGGCTCCACCGCCTGCCTCACCCTCAAAGACGCCAAAAACTTCAAACAATACAGCACCAAAGCCCCTGAGTTTGCCGCCGACCTCCTCGCCCGCGCCACCTGCTTCGTCAACCAAGAAGACCAACCCGCCATCCCCCAAAGCAAAGCCGACGGCTTCGAAAAGCTCAAATTGCTCAGCGGCCACACTGTCTGGCTGCCAGCCACGCGCTAGCCACCATTCCCCTTGCTAACGCGCCCCCACAGCGCCATCATTAAGTTATGAAGTCTTATAAATTCAACATTGTCATATGGGGTGTGGCAATGTTTGTTATGGCCATCGCTTCAATATCTCAGCCAACTTATGCCGAAGCCAACAATACCGATACCATCCATACCGGCGACAACCCCTTCACTACCGGTGAAGACTCCAACCCCGACGGTACCCCCACCGTCCAAACCATCCCCGAAGGCGATCTTGGTAGCAACAAGCTGGAAAAAGCATCTCTCATAAGCACCATGAACTACCCCAGCTGCCACGAATATAGTGCCAGTATTGCACCGTTGTTATGTATAACACCCGGCCCCACAAGTGGCGGCCGAACCTCGGGGTGCATTCACCCATGTAATAAAAAGAACCCTTGTGGTCCCCAGTGCGTACCTTCGTATCGTGGTTCTTTTTCCTACTGGGAACCCGCCGCTCTCATCGAAGTTAGCCAACGCAAAGGCTATAGCATGCTATTGCCCGGCGGCGTCGGTAACGAAATCCGCGAACAATCCGCCGTTGGTGATACAGTCGGCCCCCGCTGGTTCTTTGATGTCCGCATTTGGGCCATCAACGGCGATGGCGGCAAAGCCCGCCACCAAACCGCCGGCAGCACGCTGGGCGACCAATCCCGCGTCTGCGGCCTCAATAAAAATCGCTCAGGTGGCCCTGTTGATGCTATGCAAGGCTACGGCATTAAATTGAAACAATTCAGTAAGGGCGGCGCAAGTGGCCCCGGTGGCTCATGGGAAGCCTATATTTCTGATGATAAGACCGATTGGGCCATTGACCAAGGCACCACACCTCAAGAAGTCTCACTTGAAGATCTCACCAACCTTGAAAATGGCTGCAAAAACGGCATGATTGACGAGAAAAAATGCTGGGGCAATGTTGAACTACCGTCTGGTTGGGTTAGTCACCCCCACCAAGCCGTTGCCGCCATAACCGCTGGTTGGCGGGCCTTCAAAACCAAAGCCCAAGGCAAAGTCTCTCCTCCAGGCTCACAAGGTTACTATAAAATTAATATGGACTATCCCTTCATCAAACGCGCCAGTGAACATGCGGGTAGCATGCCCATTCCCGGCGGCGGGGCAGGGGGCGGCAGCAAATGGATGGGCTCCGATTGCTTCAAACCCGGCGACCCCGGTACGGGTGAAGGCGGCGTAGCCTGGTTTACCAACGCCCAACAAAAAATCAAACCTGAAGAACTGCCACAAAGAATTCAGGAAATGCAAAAAGGCGATAACTCAAAAATAGCCGACCTTCATTCAGGCGTATTTATCTTTACAGTATGGGTTTATACAAAATGTACCCTCTTTACCGGTGCCGATGGTTACAATGTTCAACCTGCACCCGGCTGCTCCGATCAACACTCATCTTAATTAACTATGAAAAACAAAAAAAACAATAAGGTAAAATGGGTGGTGGCCTTAATTTTGGCCGCACCAAGCATAGCTTTTACCCAACCCGACAAATACACCCCCTGCCTCAACTACTTCAGCGTCGGCGAAACCACCTGCCAACCCATCGCCGCCACGCCGGTCAATCAACCCACAGCCCAGCCAACCGCCCAAGCCCAACCCACCAACCCCGTCGACCAATACCTCGCCAACTACGGCAAACCCCCACGTGAATTTGTCGAATTCTACCTCAACCCCACCCCCGAGAACGCCCTCAAATGGACGCAAACCTACAACAACCTGATGCTCCGCAGCCAAGCCCTCAGCCGCAGCTGGGCGCAGGCCGAACAAGTCTACAACCGCGCCCTGCAAAGCGGCCAAATCACCACCAGCACCGCGGTCAGCGGCCTTCCTCCGGTGACAGACCTTGGCATCCCCCTCGCCACCGATGCCCAACCTCAAGCCACACCCCAACAACCCCAACCAACCGCCCAAGCCGCCCCCCAACCCCGCAGCCAACCCCTCACCATCGGCGCCTTTAATCCCGCCGCCAGCGGCCCCACCCGCCTCACCTACTATTTCAGTGCCAACTGCCCGTTCTGCGCGCGCCTCACCCCCCAGCTGCAAGCCCTCAAGCAAGAAATGGGCGATAATCTCGCTATCACCTGCGTCGACGTCACCCCGCTCTCCCCCACCCACCGCCCATCACCCGAAAACATGCAAGGCAAGCTCAACTGTAGCTGGCGCGCTGCCCCGGAAGCCGAAATCCAAAGCGCCAACGTCCGCCAAACCCCCACCCTGCTGGTGCAAAAACCCGGCCAAACCGAACCCACCCGCATCGCCGGCTACCTCCCCCCCGACCAACTCCGCACCTACCTCCAATCCCCTCAGCCATCAGGTCGAATTTTCTAGTAAAAAACCGACATCTATGCCGGTTGTTATATCTAAAGCTAAGTTATGAGAAGACCTATGAAAGTTCTTTATTTGGCCCCAGTATCTCTGTCACCATAGCATTCATACGGGCATAAGTTTTAGGGTCTAAACGCTTAGCAATAGCGTCTAAATCAGCTACAACATCTCCGTCCTCACGTGTTAAAGTAGTTCCACTCTTAAATTTAGCAAAAACATCTTCAATATCAATGCAAGAAATAAGCTCAGATGCCCCCATCATCTCAACGTCCATCATATGGCTTTTGGCTTCATCTGGGTCCATCTCATTAACTCCCCTCAAAGCCAAAGTTACAATGTTGGTTAGGCGTGTACGTGCCTCTGTGGGATTTGCTGTTACGTAATGGTGAAGGCTATTAACTGGCTGTTCGGCTGCTTTAAGAAAGCTTTCAACTGTTTGCTCAACAAAACTCGGAACATCAATCTGGTATGTCATTGATTATCTCCTCATACAGTTTTTAACGATAATATCAATATGGAAACCACCCCACAAAATTTCAACCCCCAGACTTCCGATTTCTGACGCCCAACTTCAAAATGTCAGCCCCCGCTTGCCATCCTCCCCATAAAAGCCCACAATCAAAACAGAAAAACCATGGCCGAATCCGCAACCACCGTCAGCCTCCACAAGCCCGCCAGCCGCAGCTTGGCGGTCGAAAGGCTCATCTGGGCGCTCAAACCGCTCGGCCTGCTGGTGCTATTGCTATGGATTGGCTACCCCGCCACTGCCGATAGGCCCGACCACTCCCGCGTCGCCCTGCTAGCCTTTCTGTTCGGTGCCGCCTACGGTCTGGTGATCCACGGCCCCACCCTGAAAAAATACATCGTCCTCCCGCAAACCGGCACCCGCCAACGCACCAACCGCGTCCCCGAAGACTACTACTGGGGCCACGTGGAACAAACCCTCTTCGACAACCGCTGATAGTCAAGCCACTCCATGCAAGCCAATAACCTGCTCCTCCCGTCGGACCTCCTCAGCCGCCATTGCCTCGGCATCGCCGCCACGGGGGGCGGTAAATCCAACTTCCTCAACCTCATCCTTAAGCAGCAAATGATGCGCGGCGGCGGCGTCATCCACATCGACGGTAAAAACAACAAAGACGCCATCCGCGAGTTTCTTACGTTAGCCAAACAACACAACCGCTGGCACGACGTCCGCATCATCAACATCGACGACGCCGCACTTAGCAACACCTACAACCCCCTCCTGCGCGGCGACGCCGAAGAGCTGACAACCCGCATCATGCTGCTCATCAGCGGCGGCGGCGATAGCTTCTTCCGCTCGCAAGCCAGCAAAGGCTTGGGCGCCATCACCGGCCTGGTCAAAAAAATGGGCCTGCCCTTCAGCTTCACCGATTTATCCGTCCTCATGGGAAGCGACGGCGCCCTGCGCTACCTGCTGCGCGAAGGCCCCAAAGACACCCGCGAATACTTCGATTTCAAAATGTTTTTTGACCAGTTGTTAGAAACCGACCGCCGCAGCGGCGCCATGCAAGTCTCTGAAAAGAAGCTCCAACACACCTTCGGTGACCTCTTAGGTCGCCTCGCCGCCTACGCCCGCGGCCAAGCGCGAGACGTCTTAAACAGCTACAACCCCGAAGTCGACCTGCTCCACGCAATTAAGGAAAATCTGCTGGTCTATGTGGCCTTGCCCATGCTCTCCAAAGCCGAAGTCGCCACCGACTTCGCCAAGATTTTCCTGTCGGATTTACGCACTGCGGTGGGCCAACTGCAAAACATCCCCCCCGAGCAACGCCCCAACCCCACCTTTCTCTGCCTGATGGACGAGTTCAGCAGCTACGCCATGCCCACGCTGGCGCCATTGTTCGAGCAAGCCCGCTCCGCCAACGTCTGCCTGTTCCCCTTCATCCAAACCGTCAGCAGTCTGTCTGATAAAGAACGCGGTCTCAGCCAAGACTTCGCCCTGAAAATCTTGGGTAACACATGGAATAAAATCAGCTTTGTCTTAAAAGACCCCGAATCCTGCAAACAAATGTCCGAAATCGCCGGCCAAGCGCTGAAGGAATTCGTCAGCCAAAGCTATAGCGAAAACATCGGCTTCGCCAGCGGCAAGGAAGACGCATCGATGTTGCTCACCGCCAACCGGGGCCGCGGTTTCAGCGAATCCAAGCGTGTGGAATACGACGCCATCGCCCGCCCCGAAGACTTCAGCAACCTTAAAGTAGGGGAGGGGATCTACATCGGCCCCAGTGGCGTGGTGAAGGTCAAGGTGCCCTTGGTCAAACTCAAAAAAGACAGCGGCGATATCGACTTCCCCCGCTTCCGCATGCCCCCCCAAGTCGGCCTCGCGGTGGCCGACAAATACCACATGTTCTCCGCCACCGGCGGCACCGCCCCCAACCTCGGCTAACAATCTGCCTTCCTATATTCCTAACCTCAACTAAAAAGCACCCAACCAAGGCCGCCCGTCCTCGAATGGCCTACACGAGATAAGCTCAACACCCCAATCTCACGGCCATTCGGGGACCCACCAACCCTCTCGCTTCGTCCGCGCCTTGTAAGCACGGACAAATGCTCTTCATTGTTCTCCCAATAGGGAAGGGGGGCGCAACCCTTGACCCCCCCCACAAAAAGCCGTAAAACCAAAAGACGACCAGAAAGCCCTCGCATGATCGAAACCTTCGCCGTCTTCTATGTTGATTACCTTGAGCCACTGCTGCGCGTTGCCTTCTTTTTGATCATCGCCATAGTGTTGCTTTATTTCATCAACCTCATACGCGATGCTAAGGAGAAAGGCAACATCATAAACGCCATATTTTCCAGCATGATAAAGCTGATAACTGCCATCTTTGTCTGGTCAGGTCACGCGCTGGTATGGTCGGGTAAAACGTTGCTAAAAACCATCACTGTTATAATTGCAGTCATCCGCGACTTCTTCGGCTCCAGAATTTAGTTGCCAACCCATCACGCCCCCTTTTATCTTGCTAAGTAACAAAGGCCAAAGGGGTGCCCCATGGAGCATAAAAAGCAAAACCGTCATTTCTCCAGCCATATTTTCATGTCCACCGCAATTGCGGCAATTTTGCTACAAAGCGGCTGCCAAACCATGCCACAACAGCCGATGAATTCTAATTATTACAATAACAACAACCATAGCATAAATGCCCAAGCCATGAATCAGGGCCAAATGCAGCAAAGCCAAATGAACCAAGGGCAGTACCAACCCTACGGCTATCAGCCCGACTACCAAAACCTCGCCCCTGCCGCCGGCCCACTGCCCATGGCCCAAGCCCCCGCCTACGCCGCCCCTGCCAGCAATGGCGCTGCCGAAGCCGCCCTCATCGGCCTGCGCGACAGGCTCGAACGGGTGGAAAAAGCCATGCTGAGGCTCGATAAACGCATGCAACTGGTTGAAAAAAATGAGCTCAACCGCATCAACGGCAGTACCACCCCCGCCTACCAATTCGGCCAAGTGGAACCAGCCGCGCAACAGGCCGCCGCCACCGCCCCTGCCGCCTCCACCCCGTCCGAAGAGCAAATCGCCATGCAGGCGCTGAACATCGGCCCCGCCGACGCCACCCCCCAAGGCTTCCGCAATGTCGGCACCGAAGACGACGGCACCATCCGCTCCGCCCTCCAAGCCGCACCGCGCAGCTTGGGCGGCACCCAAATGGCCTCGCTGGCCGATAGCGCCGCCGTCCGCAGCACCAGCACCGCCCAAGCCGCCAGCGATGTTGCGGTCTGGACCGTCCGCTACGAACCCGGCAAAGTCTGGCCAGATAGGGCTCAACTCCCCGCCAGCCGCGATGTCGTCAGCGCCCTGCGCACCAGCAAAGTCGTCACCCTCTTCGCCCGCGGCGCCAACCCACAAGATAAAAACTTCCGCGAACGCGTCAAAGCCCTCAGCCGCTACCTCGCCAAAGTCAGCAGCCAAGAAAACGTCCCCATCGCCGCCATGCCCTCCCCACAACTGGACGGCGAAACCATCGAAATCCTCGCCACTCATTAACCCAAGTTACGGCCCATAAAGCACCAAGTGTGGGTCGCCCGTCCTCGAATGGCCTGTACAAAATAAGCCTAAGCAAAACGCTCTCGGCCATTCGGGGACCCACCAACGTCCTCGCTTCGTCCCCACCATAAGCGCAAATCGCAGGTCTACCGCTCTAAAATCCTATCATCCTAAAATCCTACCAACCTTACTTGTCAAAAAAAGCCACACCCCAAAATGCCCAAACCATAATCACTTCATCAAGATAAAAAGTCAATAAATGCTCACTCTTTAATCAGCAGGCATTCACCCCCTTGTAAAAGCCACACCTGCCACCTATCCTCCTACTGTGTGTAGCAATCGTGCAAATACACACAACTGCAAACTGGGCCGGCCCCGCCGGAAACGATAAACGAACCACAGAAAGCTACCTAACCATGAGCGAAAACACCTCCGTCGCCCCCCAAATCAACGGCAGCTCCACCGCCAACGGTAACGATAACTCCTTCGAAACCGCCCTCGGCGCCGTCCTCAACAAGCACTTGTCCAAAGGCAACCCCCAATTCCGCGCCCGCCTGCTCAACCAAATGGTGCAGCTCGCCCGCCACGGCAACTTTGCCGAAACCTTCATCCGTACCACGCCAGAAGGGACGGACATGGTCAACTTCGCCCGCCTCTGGGAATATGTGCTGGTGCAAGCCGATAGGCAAACCCGCGGCTACGTCGCCAAAACCAACCGCGTAGAGTTCGAGCAAACCCGCCAAGACTTCGAAGCCTGTATCGATTTCATGGTCGCCAAGCTGCAATCCGCCAGCCAGCGCCACAAGCTGGATTTGTCCGGCACCAACTTCATCAGCCGCGTCGCCCAGCGCTACGGCATCGCCGAGAAAGTCCGCAAAGGCCCCGCCGCTCCAGCAGCAGCCCCCAAGGCCGAAGCCAAAGCCAGCAAGCGTGAAGAACCCGTCGAACAACCCATGACTGAACCCGCCCCCCGCCCCAAGCGCGTCACCAAGGAAAAAAAGGCCGACCTCCCCGACATCGACGCCCTCTAAGCTTATTTCTTAGAGTAGCACCTGTCCCCGGAAGCTGGTTGGGCCGATTTTTTTCTATCAAAAAATCGGGGTGCCCAACCGCTATCCGGGGCCGCGTGGTTACAGAGTTCGTTGCCTAATTTCTGATAAAGCACGAAGGGGTTAAGGGGCGAAGCCCCTTACGGCCCCATGGGCCGTCATCCCAGCGCAGGCTGGGATCCAGCTTTTCTGTAATCACCACTAAGTAGTTACTCATAATAAACATAGGCCCTAGCAAAAAGCCCCCCAATCCGCTATAAAAGCACCAATATAAGCAGGAGGAACCCCCATGGCCGATAAAACCGCCGGAGATATGCTCTACACCGCCTTCAGTTTTGCGCTGTTGGTCGGCGCCTGTGTGTGGATTGGCGCCATCCTCGCCACCCGCGGCGAAGAACGCCTGGTGCAAGCCTGCCGTCCCGTTGAATTCACCACCACCGCCTTCGCCCAAACCGTCGCCACCCTGGTCGGCGGCAAACCCCAATGGGTGCTCTACACCGAACGTAGCTTCATGACTGGCTGCTACTACTTCTTCGGCATCATCTTCTCCCCCAAAGGCCAAACCATCGGCGCCGAAGCCCCGAAAGACACCAACCCCAACTCAGCCGGAGGCATCTACAACGCCCGCGACTACTAGAGACAAGGGTAATTCCACCCAACTCTCTACTCCGTGCCGGAAGGATGATGGGCCGAAATTGCCACTACGCAATTTCGGGGTGCCCATCACCTATCCGGCACCACCCGTGTCGCC
>RFNJ01000124.1 GCA_009927255.1 Pseudomonadota bacterium
GCGGGTCAGCATTTGCGTCTGTGCAAATGCTGGGGCCCCGCTAGCTATCCGGCACCACCCGTGTCGCCCACTCTCCACAAAGCACATAATCACCGCAAGCACCAAAACCCCTAATACCTAACACCTAACACCTATTACCTCTCACTTCACACCCTGATTCTGCAAAAATATCGTCAAATACCCCACCGGCAACCCAAACTTATACATCGTCGTCACATTCATCACATTCCCCGGGCTGATAATAAACATCCAATCATCCAGCGTCAGCCGCACAATGCGCGGGTTAGGCTGGCCAATCGGCACATTCAGCTGGTAGCGCCAGTTCATCGCGTTGCCGCTCATCTGGCTGGTGGCCATGCCATGAATATCCCCCGCCGTCCCCTGCCACTGGCCATCGGGTAGCTGCTGCACTTGCCACAGGCGCTTTTGCACTTCGCCATCAGCCCAGTAAAAGGTCTCATCCAGCGTGCCGCGCCCAGCAGCAAACGTACCCTTAATATCCACCGTAAAGCGCCGTGTCGTCTGCCCGCGCCAATCTTGCAGCATCCCCCAGCCCTTCACCTGCCCACCAAACACGTCCTCCAGCTTAAAAACCGGCGTCTCAGCTTGGTAAACAGCAGGGTTCATCGCACAACCTCCCAGATTAAGTATTAAAACAAGCATGATAACCACGTAACCTAAGCCATATCTCGGTGTCATCCCGGGGCATGGCTGGGCCGATTTTTTCCTACAAAAAATCGGGGTGCCCAGCCTGAGCCCGGGGTTACAGAACTGTTTAAAAAATCCTACATCAGCAACAAAGGCAGTGGCCATTGTTTCCATTATCAGCTAGCGCCCCACCGGCTGATAACGCGCCTGTTGCATGGGCTTGTTACCCAGCAGCTTCCGCCGAAAATCTTGGTCTTTCGCATCTTCACCCAACCAAATCTGAAAGAAGTATTGGGCAAAATGCGGGTTCCGAATACTCCCCAGTTTACGCTGTCCGTCGCGCACAAACAGCGTCGCACCATCTGCGGTGCGAATCGCCGCAATCCTGGTTCCTTTCTTAATATCCGCAAACATCTCTTCCAGTTTGGGGCGCAAGGCTTCAAGCGTGGCCGCATCGGGGTAACCCAAACGCTGCATTTCCGTAATCGTCGCATCAGCCACCCCACTGGCAGTCAACGGGCGCTGATAGGTCAACTCCAGCATAAATTTTCGATCGGCCGCAAATTGTTTTTTGGGGGCATACAGCGCCGCACTAAAAACATCCCAAAACAAAAACCGATAGTCCGCCGTGCCCACCTGCTGTGGCTTCAGTTGCCGGTAACTTACTTGGTAGTTTGTTGAAGCACTTACCGGATAAGCAAAGCCAAATGCAACCCAAATCCCACCCAAAAAAATACCTAAAAAATACCAAAAGCGCATCAAACCAGCCCCACATCCAACCCACATCAGCACCATAGCTTTTGTAGTGCGGAAAGCTTACCAAAACCATCCAACTTTTGCAAGCTTTTTCCAATACCTAAGTAAGATTAGTTACATCCAAAACTGCCTCATTGCTAGTAAGTAGCCTCCTTTATCTCGGTGTCACCCCGGGGCATGGCTGGGCCGATTTTTTATTTTAAAAAATCGGGGCGCCCAGCCCGAGCCCGGGGTTACATCTTTATATTTAAAATCAAATAATTAAACGCAAACTAAAACTCATTATTTCCCTAAAAATCTCGCCATCAACCAATCCCATGCGCCCGCAGGGCAGGGGAGGGGTCAACACTCAACCGATTGAATCCAAGCGTCTTTTCGTCCAAACCAAACGCCTTGCCAACCAGTTGCGCAATGTTCATTTCCGGCAAGTTAATGCTCGTTCCCATCGCTTTCTCGCTGCGGGCTTGGTAAGCACCAAGCGCAAAATCGCATAAAGTACAAGGGCTTACCATTATTTCCGCCCCCGCATTCTTCGCCTCCAAACTATGCCCGCCCGACATATGCAGGAACTCCTTTTCATTTACCAGCATATAATGGAACCCACAGCACTTATCTTTACCATAATAATCAACACTTTGCGCCCCCAAAGTCTGAATAATCGTTTCTAAATATTTCGGCCCCTGCACCGTACCACCGCGCTGGACCCCTTGATTTATAAAGATTTCCGAAGGCCGCATCGCATGGCAACCATAAAACGGCGCAACTCGCAGTCCATTCAGTGGGTTAGTAATATATTTCTTCAGTTTGGCTTCCCCCACATTCTCCACCAAAACCCAAATCAAATGCTTCACCTCAATCGTGCCCCGATATGGCCGAACTCCGGCCTTTTCCAGCACTGCATTAATGTTGGCAAGCAATTCTGGCTCATTAGTAAGCCTATGATTCGCATAGCTAAAAGTCTGCAAGCAAGTATTGCAAATCGTCACAATATCCATCCCCATTTCCTCAGCCTGCGAGAAAATCCGCGCATTAATCGCCAAAGCCGCCGCCAAATCATGCTCCTGCAAATTCCCCGCCCCACAGCAAGTTGCCGCAGGCATATCGTGCAGGCCAATGCTGAGTTTTTCGGCAATCGCGCGAGCAGACCAATCGGCCTCCTTCTGAATCTGCTTGGCGGCGCAGCCGGGATAGTAGGCGAATTGCATGGTTTTACGGTTGGTTGGGAGGTGGTTGCTGGTAGACTTGGTTGGAGCCGCGTGCATCGTGTTATTCCTTATTTTTAGTAGGATTTAGAAGGGGTTATTTTGCCATCGGGCGTTTTGGGATAGACCCGACTGCCGCAGGCGGAGAGGCTGAGAGCGATGCAGAGCATGAGGCAGATGAGGGTGGGGAATTTCATGGGGGTATTTTTATGGGGTTGCGGGGCGGCGTCAAGCACGCTATGAGAGATGGATGGCGCATTTTGAGACCGATGTGGCAATTGTGGGGGCAGGCCCGAGTGGGCTGTTTATGGTGTTTGAGGCCGGATTTATGGGCTACCGCAGCATTGTGCTGGATGCACTGCCACAGGTGGGTGGGCAATTGGCGGCGCTTTACCCCGAAAAACCGATATATGACATTCCCGCCCACCCAAGCATTTTGGCGGGCGAGTTGGTGGAGAAGTTGAAGGTGCAGGCAGAAGCTTATGCACCGCACTATTTGCTGGGCGAGCCGGTGCTGAGCCTTGAGGGCGCGCCGCGGGAGTTTATGTTGCGCACGGCGAGCCATGTAGTGGCGGCGAAAGTAATAATTTTGGCGGGTGGTGGTGGGGTTTTTACCCCGCGCAAGCCGACCCAGCTGACCAACCTAGAAACCTTTGAAGACAGCTGTGCGGTGCTTTATGCGGTGACAAATAAGAAAGCGTTGGCGGGCAAAACCGTAGTGTTGGCCGGTGGTGGCGACAGCGCGGTGGACTGGGCGGTGGAACTAGCAAGCATGTGTGCGCATGTGCACGTGGTGCATCGGCGCACGGATTTTCGGGCCGCTGCCGCCACCGTGCAGCAAATGATGGACTTGGCGGCGGCGGGTAAGATTACGTTGCATACCCCCACCCAACTGCATGAATTGGTGGGTGAAAATGGAATTTTGCAGCGGGTGATTTTGGCTGATAATGATGAGAAGCTGAAGGAAATTAATGCCGAGCGGGTGGTGTGCTGCTTTGGCATGGCGCCTAATGCCGGGCCGCTGGGCAGCTGGGGCTTGGGGTGGGATAAGGGCAAGGTTCCGGTTGACCGCGCCACGATGGGCACCAGCCGCAAAGGTGTGCTGTGCATTGGTGATTTGGCAGACTATGAGGGCAAAGTGGCGCTGATTTTGACCGGCTTTGCTGAAGCTGCGGTGGCAGCCAAAACCTGCATGAGCATTATTGAGCCAGAGCGGAAGTTTAAGGTACAGTATTCCACCAGCAAGGGCGTGCCTGCTGTTGGCGCCACAGGGGGTGCGGCGGATGCGGGGGCGGGGGTAGCTTAGTGCCTGATTTTGGCCTATAATAATAAGATGAAGATCTCTTATTTGGTTGGTTGTGTTTTGCTGGTAGCTTTGATGCTGTTGGGTGGTGATGTTGTGGCGCAGGCTCAGGCGGGGGATACGGCAATTTCCCAAGCCAAAGTGGTTTATTGTGGGATGAAGGGGTTGATTGAAGGCAATTTGGGGCTGGTGGCAGGGTTGATTATGGCATTTTTGGGCGTGTGGGGGCTGATTAATGGCGGCAGCTTGATGACCGGCATTGTGTTTATTGTGGCAGGGGCCAGTTTAACCGCCATTCCGGGAATGGTGGAAAGCACGCTGGGTGGGTTTGGTGCGCTGATTAAAGAAGCAGGATTTACCACAAAAGAACAGAGTATAAGTGCTTTTTTGTGCACGAGCAGTGATTCTCCAAGCCCGGTACAAGATTATGGTAACGAAAAACCACTAACATCTGAACAGCTTGATCAAAGAAATAGAGCTGCAAACGAGCAGTGTACTGGCGGCCATCTTGATTGTCTCTAACCTCAGTTATGGTAGGTTATTACGATGAAACTAATCATTGGCCTCGGCAACCCAGGTTCTGAATATACCGCCACACGGCACAATGTGGGCTTTTGGGTGGCGGATGCGCTGCAAGAGGTGTTTGGTTTGCCGGGCTTTGCCAAAAAATGCAAAGGGTTGGTGGCCAAGGGGCGGATGGTGGGGATGGATGTGGTGGTGCTGAAGCCGCAGACGTTTATGAACCTGAGTGGTGAGAGTGTGCAGGCGGCGATGGCATTTTATAAGGTTGCGGCGGCGGATATGTTGGTGATTCATGATGAGCTGGATTTGGTAGTGGGGCGCTTAAAACACAAAATTGGCGGCAGTGATGCTGGGCACAATGGACTGAAAAGTATTACGGCGGCGCTGGGGACGGGGGAGTATCCCCGCCTGCGCATCGGTATTGGCCGCCCTGAGCACAAAAGCCAAGTGAGTGACTATGTGCTGGAGCCTTTTGGCGCTGCCGATGCCCTGTTGATGCGCGAGCGGGTGGCGTGGGTGGCGGAAAATATGCCGAAATTGGTGGAGGATCCGCATGTGGCTTTGGCCAAGCTTGAGGCTGTGGCTAAAAAAGCTTGAATTGTTAGTTATTTAATGAAATAAGCGGCCTATCCGCAACCTAGCTGGAGAAACACCATGAAAGTGATTTATGCACGGCAGCCTTTGCCGTTTGTGAACAGAGCTGGTGGGTTGGTAAGCCAAAGCATCTTTTTGGTTGGGCCAACACCGCGTGAACGTTCTATACCAAGTTGGCGGCCTGAAGCACTGAAAATACTTGAAGATCTGAACTTTGAAGGTACCGTATTTGTACCCGAAGATGAGGGTTGGGGGCACTTTAGCCCCGATACTCATCAGGAACAGATATGGTGGGAAATCAAAGCTTTGGGGGTAACCAGTTGCGTAGCAGTTTGGCTTAACCGCGAGCTGCCACACATGCCTGCTTTTACCACCAATACTGAAGTGGGGTTGCTCCTTGCCTTCAAGCCAGAGCGACTTGTCTTTGGTATTCCGCCAACGGCACGCAAAACCAACTATCAAGCCACGTTGGCGCGAGACTTGGTGCAATTGCATGAGGCTTTTGGGAGGTATTATGTAAATGCAAATAATGCTCCCATTGCCGATACGATGCACGGAATGCTGAGTATTGCCGTACAAATGGCTGATGTTTGACTTTAAGGGCTGCCCCCACGGGTGGCCCTTTCGGTTTGTGATAGTTTGGTGTATGGAAGGGGCAGAAAGGGTTATACAATGGGATTTTCGTGCGGGATTGT
Organism: Pseudomonadota bacterium; assembly: GCA_009927255.1. Taxonomy (GTDB): domain Bacteria; phylum Pseudomonadota; class Alphaproteobacteria; order UBA2136; family UBA6156; genus RFNJ01. Next base: position 5,721 of record RFNJ01000124.1, read on the forward strand.
GGGGTTGCCGAATGTGGGCAAGAGCACGTTGTTTAATGCCCTGACCCAAACCATGGCGGCGCAGGCGGCGAATTTTCCGTTTTGCACGATTGAGCCGAATGTGGGGCGGGTGGCCGTGCCAGATGAGCGGCTGGACGCGCTGGCAACGATTGTGAAGCCCAACAAAATTGTGCCCACCCAGCTGGACTTTGTGGATATTGCGGGGTTGGTGGCGGGGGCTAGTAAGGGCGAAGGGTTGGGGAATCAGTTTTTGGCGAACATTCGGGAATGCGATGCGGTGGCCCATGTGGTGCGCTGTTTTGAAGGGGAAGTTACCCACGTGAGTGGCAGTGTTGATCCGATTCGGGACATTGAGGTGATTGAAACCGAGCTGATGCTGGCCGACCTTGCGAGTGCCGAAAAGCGCTTGGCGGCGCTTGAGAAAAAGGCCAAAACGGGTGACAAGGGGGCGGTGGAGGAAATGGCTGTTGTGCAGCCGGTGCTGGCGGCGCTGGGAGCGGGCAAGCCTGCGCGCACGGTGGAAGGCATTGATCGTGGCCATGCGTTTTATAAAAGCCTGCTTTCGGGCAAGCCGGTGCTGTATGTGGCCAATGTGGGCGAGAATGAGGCCGCCAGCGGCAACATGCTGAGTGCCAAAGTGGCGACCCATGCGGCGGCGCAGGGGGCGGGGTGTGTGGTGATTTCCGCCGAAATTGAGGCCCAAGTGGCGCAGTTGCCGGTGGCGGAGCGGGTGGAGTTTCTGGAGAGCTTGGGGTTGGCAGAGCCAGCGTTGAATAAGCTGATTCGCGCGGGGTATCAGCTGTTGGGATTGATTACATACTTTACCGCAGGTGTGCAGGAAGTGCGGGCTTGGACGGTGCGCAAGGGGGCAACCGCGCCTGAGGCGGCGGGGGTGATTCATACCGATTTTATGCGCGGATTTATTAAGGCTGAAACCATTGCCTATGCCGACTTTGTGGCGCTGAAGGGCGAAGCTGGAGCTAAAGAAGCTGGCAAGATGCGCGCCGAAGGCAAGGATTACGTTGTGAAGGATGGCGATGTGATGCATTTTAGGTTTAATGTTTAGGGCCTTGCAATGCCCACAAAACCCAAGGCAAAAGCGACTGTTGCGCCCCAGCGGATTGTGATTATGGGCATGAGTGGTGCGGGCAAGAGCACGTTGGCGGCAGCGGTGGGAGAGAGGTTGGGGGTGCCGTATTATCACCTGGATAACATTTACCACTTGCCTGGTTGGGTGGCGCGGCCTGAAGACGAGGTACGCCGCGAGTTTACGGCATTGGCCGAGCAGGAGAAGTGGGTGGTGGATGGTAACTTTTTTAGGCTGACTGGTAGCTTTAGGCAACGGGCAGATGTGTTGGTGTTTTTGGATTATCCGCGCTGGTATTGCATGGCGCAGGTGTTGCTGCGCTTTGTGCGCCACCACAGCGGCTGGCAGCGGCGGGTGGATTTGGCGGCAGGATTTGAGGAGAAATTCTCGTTTTCGTTTTTATGGTGGGTGTGGAATTGGCAATCTACCAACCGCCCGCGCTGGCTGGCAGAACTTGAGAACTTTCGCAGAAAGTGTGTTAGGTTGCGTAGCAGAAAGGAAACCGCACGATGGCTGGAAACGCTGTGAAAGGGCCGCTGTTGCTCACTCCCGTGGGAGTGGATTATGTGCTGCTAGATAGCGGTCATGGGCGTAAGTTGGAGCGTTTGGGCGGGATTGTGACCGACCGGCCAGAGCCGCAGGCGATTTGGGCGCCCAAGCTGCCCGAGAGTGAATGGCAGCAGGCGGCGGCGGTTTTTTCGCCCAAAAGTGGCAAGCCGGGTGGCGATGATGACGGAGAAGGCGGCAACTGGGAAGTACGCGGCAATGTGCCAGAGCGCTGGAAGACCCAGTTTGAAAGCATGCCTTTTTATGCACGGTTGACGCCGTTTCGGCATTTGGGGTGCTTTCCGGACCAATCGCCGCAGTGGCGCTGGCTGCGGGACGAAGCGAAAAGTGGCATGAAGGTGCTGAATTTGTTTGGTTATACCGGCGTAGCAAGCTTGGTGGCGGCCAAGGCTGGTGCTGAGGTGGTGCATGTGGATGCGAGTAAAAAAGCGATTGGTTTTGCCCGCGAAAGTGCGGAGATTGCGGGGTTGACTGCGGCGCCGATACGGTGGATTTGCGATGATGCTTTGGCGTTTGTGCAGCGTGAAGTTCGGCGCGGAAACCGCTATGATATCATTATTTTAGACCCCCCTAAATATGGACGGGGGCCGGATGGGGAGCGGTGGGAATTTTTTGCCGATATGCCTAAGCTTATGATAGATATGGCTAAAATCAGTAATCCACTGTGCAAGGTGTGGTTGACGGCTTATGCGTTGCGGGTTTCGAGCGTCGCTTTGGGGAGTATGCTGTTGGAATCATTGGGGTCGGCGGGGCAGGTGACGACGGGTGAATTTGTGAGTGAGGACGCCGCGGGGCGGCGCTTTACTAACAGCATGTGGGCGCGGTGGGAGGGGCGGTGATGGAGCCACTGGTGATAACTTCGGTAAATAATTCAAAGGTTAAGGAGATTGCGGGGCTGGCCTTGAAGAAAAGGCGGATTGAGAGCGGATTGTATGTTGTTGAGGGGTTACAATTGGTAGGGTTTGGGGTGGAAAATGGTTGGGTTTTGGACACTTTAGTGGTGCAAGAGTTTGAAAAACATCCGGTTTTGGTGCAGGCGCAGCGGGTGGCCAAGCAGGTTTTAGTAGTGGGGCCGGCGGTGATGGCAAAGCTGAGCCGCAAGGATAATCCGCAGGGGGTGTTGGGGGTGTTTCGGCAACGCCGATTGCCGCTGGGGCAACTGGTGCCCAAGGCGGGTGAATTATGGATTGTGCTGGAGCAGGTGCGTGACCCGGGGAACTTGGGGACGATTATTCGCACTGTGGACGCAGTTGGGGCGACGGGGGTGATTTTACTGGGCACTTGCACCGATGTGTGGAGTGCGGAATGTGTGCGGGCGACGATGGGCAGCATCTTCCATGTGCCTATTGTGATGGCCGAGGTGGATGAATTTTTGGCGTGGCGGCGTGGGGTGGCGGGGCTGATGGTGGGGACGCATTTGCAGGGGGCGGTGGATTATCGGCAGGTGGCTAAAGAGTGGGATGCGGTAAGGTTGCCGTTATGGTTGGCAATGGGCACCGAGCAGAGTGGCCTGAGTGAAAAACTGACGCAGGCGTGCGATATGCGGGTGAAAATTGCGATGGCAGGGCGGGCCGAAAGCTTGAACTTGGCGATGGCCACCGGCGTGTTGCTGTATGAGGTTTTGCGGAGTAAGCTGCCTGCATGACAACAGATTTGCAGCGGCGGCAATTTTTACAACGCATGGTGGGAACGGTGGCAGCGGTGGTGGTTTTCCCGATGCTTGCCAAGGCGGAAGGAGTGGTGAAGATGGTGCAGGAGAATTGGAATTTAACCGCGGATGAATGGCGTAAACGTTTGACGCCAGAGCAGTTTAGAGTGTTACGCGAGCATGGCACCGAGCGGGCGGGAAGCAGCCCATTGGACAAAGAAAAGCGTGCGGGCCTTTACCATTGTGCCGGTTGTGACTTGGAGCTTTATGACGCCGCGCATAAGTATGACAGTGGGACGGGGTGGCCGAGTTTTTATCAGCCGATTCGGCCTGAGGCGATTGGCACCAGCGAAGACCGTGGCTGGCTGGGCGTGCGCACCGAAGTGCACTGCGCACGCTGCAAGGGGCACCTTGGGCATGTGTTTGAGGATGGGCCAAAGCCGACGGGTTTGCGGTATTGTATGAATGGGGTGGCGATGGTGTTTAAGAAGAGTTGAGGGTGTTTAGGATATTTAGGTTTTCAGGATGTTAAGGTTTTAAGATTTATTCTTCGTGCTGGTTTGGTGGAGGTGAAGCGAGGTCGTTGATGGGTCCCCGAATGGCCGAGAGTTTATTGCTTTTGATAGGTTGGTGCTTTGGCCATTCGAGGACGGGCGGTATTTTTGAGGTGGGAGCTTTGTGGATGGTGAGCGACACGGGTGGTGCCGGATAGGGGGTGGGCACCCCGATTTTTTGATAGAAAAAAATCGGCCCACCCGCCTTCCGGCACGGAGGATTAGGGTTGGGTTCGTTGTAGAGAGGAGGCAAGCGATTTTAGAGAGTAGGGAATTGGCGCTTGGTTTTGAGGTCGGTGGCGAGGGCTTGGAGGGCTTGGTGGAGGTCGGTGAATTCGTGGGGGATTTGGCCGGATTTTATCATGGTTTGGCATTCGGCGAGGGTGAACCATTTGAAAGCTGCGGTTTCGGGTTGGGGAGTAAGTTGAGGGATGAAGGATTCGGGCACTTCGAACACATAGTAGGCGATGACGGCGTGGGAGGATGATTCTTCGAATTTTTGCTGATTATACACCTGAAAAATGTAGGTGGGTTGGCTGGGCATGTGAGTGGGATTTAGCTGGAAACCCGTTTCTTCGAAGAGTTCGCGCACGGCGGCTTGGGCGAAGGTTTCGGCCAACTGGACTTCCAGATAACCTCCTATACTTCCCCAACAGCCTGCATGTTCGATTTTACCTGCGCGTTGGCCGAGAATAACTTTGCCTTTGCAGGTAAATATAATGGCGCTGCCAGCAGCAACTTTCATCCAGGGGCTGATGTAGTGCCATTTGCGGCCATAGATGAGGCGCAGGCACCATTGGGCCAAAGTGTAACGCCAGTCGGGTTGGATGCGGTGGGGCATAAGTGGGTATGTTAGGATGATTGTATGTTGGTATGTTGAGGGTTTTTGTTTGATGAGGTGAGTTAAGCGCTTTGTAGAGAGTTGGCGACACGGGTGGTGCCGGATAGGTGATGGGTGCCCCAAAATTGCATAACGGCAATTTTGACCCATCATCCTTCCGGCACGGAAGGACTTACATTTGGTGGTTAATGTTTTTTGATGTCTTTCCAGATGGCGCGTTTGGTGAGGAAGGCCAGGATGGTGAAGATGAACAGGTAGATGAGCACGTAGACGCCCAGATGTTGGCGTTCGAAGCGCTCGGGCTCGGCTGTCCATTGCATGAAGGTGCTGACGTCGCGCGACATTTGATCGACAGTGGCGCTGGTGCCGTCGTGGTAGGTGACCATATCTGGGCCGCTGAGTGGATTGGGCATGGCGATGGCATGGCCGGGGAAGTATTTGTTGAAGTGGGCGCCTTGGGGCACGCCTTCGGGGAGGTAGTGTTTGATAAGCTCGGGGTCTTCCGAGTAGCCCACCAGCACGGCGTGGGAGTAGTCGGCACCGCCAGCGCGGGCTTTGTTCATCATGGATAAGTCGGGTGGGATTTTGCCGTAGGTTTCCTTCGCGCTCGCTTCATCGAGAGCACTGATGAGCTTGGCGTTGATATCCATATTCAGCGCTTTGGCCAGCGTTTGCACTTCGGCTTCGGTGAAGCCGACGCGCATCAGGCTGCGGTGGTTGATATATTTGAAGCTGTGGCAGGCCAAGCAAACTTGGGTGGCAACCGTATAGCCGCGGTAGATTTCGTCTTTATCCCACTTGCCTTGCAGGCCTTGGAAGGACCATTTTTCTTGCGGAACTTCTACCCCGCCGCCCGCGTGGGCGAGTGGTGTGATGAGGAAAGCAGCAAGGAGGAGGAGGTTTTTCATGGGCGGTATCCGTTAGATGGTGGCGGGGATGGGGTGGGGTTTTTCGTACTTGGCAATGAGCGGCAGTAGCGCGAAGAAGGCGAAGTAGAAGGTGGTGGCCACTTGCGAGATGGTGACGTAAATGCCTTCCGCTGGCATGGCGCCGCACCAGCCCAGCACAAAGAAGTTGGCGACGAACAGCCAGAACATTTGCTTGTAGATGGGGCGGAAGCGGGCGGAGCGGACTTTGGACCGATCCAGCCACGGCAGCACGAACATGATGAGGATGCTGCCGAACATGGCGAGCACGCCGAGTTCTTTAATGGGGATGGCGCGCAGGATGGCGTAGAAGGGCAGGAAGTACCATTCCGGTACGATGTGTGCGGGCGTAACCAGCGGGTTGGCGGGGATGTAGTTGTCGGGGTGGCCCAAGTATTCCGGCAGGAAGAACACCATGAAGGTGAAGGGGATGAGATAGACGCCGAGGCCGAAGACGTCTTTGGTGGTGTAATAGGGGTGGAAGGGGATGTAGTCGGATTGTTTGGTGAGGTCTATCCCCTTCGGGTTATTGGAGCCGTGCAAGTGCAGGGCCCAGACGTGGAGGATGACCACGCCGACGATGACGAAGGGTAGGACGAAGTGGATGGCGTAGAAGCGGGTGAGGGTGGGGTCTCCGACTGAGTAGCCGCCCCACAGCCAGACGACGATATCCGGGCCGAAAAATGGGATGACGCTGAGCAGGTTGGTGATGACGGTGGCGCCCCAGTAGCTCATTTGTCCCCATGGCAGGACGTAGCCCATGAAGGCGGTGGCCATCATCAGGAGGAAGATGACCAGGCCGAGGCCCCAGAGAACTTCGCGGGGGGATTTGTAGCTGCCGTAATAAAGGCCGCGGCCGATGTGGATATAGACCACGATGAAGAAGAAGCTGGCGCCGACCATGTGCAGGTTGCGGATCAGCCAGCCCCATTCTACGTTGCGCATGATGTGCTGGACGCTGTCGTAGGCCATGTTGACATCCGGCTTGTAGTGCATCGCCAGAAACAGGCCGGTGAGGATTTGGAGGATGAGGGCGATGCCGGCCAAGCTGCCGAAATTCCACATATAGTTGAGGTTGCGGGGGGCTTGGTAGTCGGCCAGGTGTTCTTTAAGGAAACTCAGCAGTGGCAGGCGGTCATCGAACCAGCGGTAGGTGTTGCGGATGTCTTGTTCGACTGCTTTGTGGTGGTGGCCCATGGGTGGTTTTGCCTTTTGTTAGCCGATGCGGATGGTGGTGTCGTTGAGGAAGCGGTAGGGCGGGATTTCGAGGTTTTTGCCAGCGGGGCCTTTGACCACGCGGCCGGATAAATCGAACTGGCTGCCGTGGCAGGGGCAGCGCCAGCCGTCGGTGCCTTTCATCGGCACGCAGCCCAAGTGGCTGCAAATGCCCATCACCACCAGCCAGTTGGGCTTTTGCACGCGGAGAGCATCGGCTTCGGGCTGGATGGTGGCGGTGGCGTCTTGCTCGGCAGCCTTGGTAACTTGCTGGGCGCTGCGGTGCCAAATAAACACTGGCTTGCCTTGCCACAGGTAGGTTTTGAAGTCGCCTTCGGGGATTTCGGCCAAATTCACATCCAGCGTGGCCATGGCTTGCACGGCGCGGTTGGGGTTCATGCTTTGCACAAAGGGCAGTGCCACGCAGGCCGCGCCTGCCAGGCCGAGTGCGGTGGTAGTGTTGATAAGGAAGCTGCGGCGGTCGGCGTCGACATCGCCGATGGGGGCTTCGTCTTTGGCGACTTGCGAATTCAGTTTTGGGGCGGATTTGGTGGGTTTAGTTGTAGATTTGGCCATGGTGGGTGCTTTGGGCTTTTACTTGATTACATCGCTGACAATGGGCGCAACCTAGCAAAGCCACCCTGTGTGGGCAAGGGGGCTTGGTGATTTTGGTAACATACGTGTGGCGCAGAGGATTAGGCCAGCAGTTGCTATCATGAAGAGATTCCAGATAGCTTGGTTTTGTGGATTCGCGATGCTCATCTCACAAAACCTAAGCTTCTGGAATGACGGCCTTTTACAAAGGCCTAGATTTTATGCTGGGTGCTGTAGGACTTGTTGTTGAGGATGAACTGCACGCCGGTTTGGGTTTGGCTTTCCACCAGCACCGGGGCCTTCAAGTTAGCGGTGAGGTAGTAGCTTTCGCCGCTATCGTAGAGGGTGAGAATGGTGAGGAATTGGGTGGTTTTGCCGTTCAGTTTGGTTTGCTTAAGGGCATCGGTTTTATCTTCTGCGCTGATTTCGAGGCCCAACTGGGAGGGGTCGGCCACCAAAAAGGCGATGGCGGGCTGGTTGGTGCATTGCATCAGCATCAGTGGGCTAGATTCCATCCCCGGCAGTTTGGCGAGGCCGAACTGGGTGCATTCGCGGAAGCCGAACAGGCCGTGGGGGAATGACAGCAGCAAGTTGGGGTTGAGCGTAATTTCGCCAAACTTGGTGGTGAAAGTGAGGTTGCTGGCGGATGTTTTGCTGGCTTTGGCAGTGCTGGCGTGTGGCATGGCTTGGCCCTTGGTTGTGGTTTTGCTGGCGGTTTGGAGACTCATGTTCTTAACTTTCTTATTATGATTTGGATTGATGGGGGGCTTGGGCGGGCGCATGGGGGGCTCCTTATTTTATGCCGCCCGGGCCGCGCGGGTGGCGAAGCTTTTGCAGGGCGGTGTTAAGGTTGGTGGTGGCCTCCGTTGCATTGGCGGAAGCGGGTGTTGCCAGCATGGGCTGCAAGGTTTGCGCCGCGGCTTGGTTTTCTTGCTGGATTTTGGCAAACAGTTCTTGCCGAAAGACGGTGTTGCCGGCTGGATACTCGAAGCCTAGTTTGACGCGGCCGCCACGAACTTCGAGCACCTTGACTTCGATGCTGCCGTTGATGACAATCCCTTCCCCTTCCCGCCGTGTAAGCAACAGCATGGCTAGCCTGCCCTTGCGCTGAGATGGGTGAGGTGGAGGGGGTGATGCATGCCATGAGATTAGCCCTTTAGCGGAGGAAATCCAAGAGTGAAAGTTGATTCACCCGTGCGATGATTGACATACTTGCTTGCAGCGTAGCCTGCTGTTGCGAAAATTTGGTGATGGCTTCTGAGACATCGACCTTTTCAATATCGTCCAGCTGAGTGGTGAGAAATTGCTGCTGGCTGGTTTGGCGGTCTTCTACCAACTGGGCGGTATTCAGCTGGCCGCCCACTTGGCCAAGCAAGGTGCTAAGCCCTGCTTTTGCGGTGTTCAGCGTGGCAATCGCGTTATCCATTTCGGCGGTGTTGTTGGTTTGCAGGCCAAACCAGAGGGCTTCCAGCCCAGCTTTAAGTTGGGCGAAAGTCGGGTCATTCCCCAACACGCCATATTGCAGCGTGGTGCCGGGGCCAGTCACCACCGTGGGCAGAGTGCTATCGCCCTGATAATAGGTGGTGGGGGGCGGAGAGCCGGGGAATGCGGTGGCAGTGGCGCTACCAGCAATGGGCGGCTGGGCGCCGTTGGAACCGCTGAACAGGTGCGTGCCGTTATATTGGCTTTTAAAGATGGTATAAAAACTTTCGGCCAAGCTTTGCGCCTTGGGCACCAAGGTGGCGCGGGTTTGGGGGGAGTTTTCGTTACGGGCCAAGGTGGCGGTACTGCTGGCATCGGCCAGTAAGTCGGTAAGCTGTTGCAGCGCGGCTTCGCTGGCGTTCAGTTGGTTTTTGGCGCTGACAACGTTGTTAAGGTAGGTTGCGGTTTTGGTTTTAACATCGCGCAAGTTAAGCAACTGGTTAGCGTCGGATGGAATTTCCGACAGGCTGCGGGCCTTGAGGCCAGTGGTGACTTGGTAGGTGCTTAAATCCAGCCCTTCATTCGCCTGTTGCAGCGTGCGCAGGGTGCTTTGGTTTTGGAAGGCGGTGGCGATGCGTGTGACCATAATTTTGCCCTTTGCTTAGCGGATAATATTCACAAGTTCTTGCAGCATTTCGTTCACCACCGTGATGATGCGCGCGCTGGCTTGAAAACTGTTTTGATAGACCAGCATTTGGCTGAGTTCTTCGTTAATGTTCACGCCGGCAATGCTGCTGAGCGATTGGTCGAGCTGTTGCTTGAGGTTTTCGTTGAAGCTGACGCGGTCTTTGGCATCGGCCACCTGCACCGCCAAGTTACCGGCCACTTGGGTGGTATAGCCCACCAAGGTGGCGGTTTGTGCGGCCAGCCCGCCCGCGGCGGGAATGGAGAATTTGGTATCGGCGAGTTTGGCAAGGTCGGTAATATTGCGGTTATCGAGGCTGCTGAGGCCGCCATCGGTGGTGCGCATGCGGGCGGTGGGGAGGTTGTCGGGGTTGTTGAGCATTCCAGACGCAACTGCAATATTCGTGCTGCTGGTGCCGGTGAAGAGGTTGTTCATTCCCAAAATACCCAGCGGGTTGCCGCTGGAGTTGTTGCTCAGCACAATCCGGTGGTTGGGGTTGTTGGCTTGGATTTGCAGGATGGGGCGGCCATCGGAATTGGTGAGGGCGGTGGCTGTCATGGTGGCGCTGACGGCACCGTTGGCGTTGATGGTGTTGGCCAAGTTGGTGAGCGAATAGGGGCCGGGCAAGCCGGGGATGGTAACGGCGGTGCCGTTGATGGTGCTGGCCACGGGGTTGCCCAAGGTATCCACTACGCTGATGTGGAAGCTTTGGTTGGCCAGGGCGGGGTCGAGGTCGGTAAACATATTGCTTGCCGTGCTGGACATCACGGTGGTGTTGGCGCTGGTAAGCGCGCGTACGGGGGGAAAGCTGCTGCCTTGGCTGCTGAGCCTGTTCACTTGGGTAATCAGGGTGCTGGTGAATTGGTCGATTTGGGCCAGCAAGTTGGGGACGTTGGTATCGCGGACATCGACCAGCGCTTTGATTTTGCCGCTGGTGAGGGTGGCGGTGTTGATGTCGAACAGGGTGGGGTCGAGCGTGCCATCCACCTTAACGTTTTGCACGCTGATGGCGCTGTAGGGGCTGCCGGTGGTGCGGGTGAGTTGGACGTAGGAGACATCGTCCACCAGCTTGCGACCATTTTCGGTGGTGATGCGCACGCCGCCGTTGCTGGTGTTTTCGCTGACTTGGATTTTAAAGCGTTCAGCCAGTTGGTTGATTTTGGTAGCGCGGGCGTCGAGCAAGTCATTGGCATTGGCGCCGTTGCTGCTGCTGAGTCCTTGGGCGGTGATTTGGATGTTGAGGTTGTAGATATCTTTGATGATTTGGTTGGTTACTGCAAGGTCAGCACTAATGGCATTATCGGCATCGGTGGCGATGGTTTTGAGTTTACCACCGACATCTTGCAGGGTGCGGGCGAGTAAATCGGCCTGCTGGATAACGTTGCGTTTAAGTGCGGAGTTGCCGGGTTCGTTGGAGGCTTGGTTGAGGGATTCGATGAAGCTCCCCACGGTGGCATCCAGCCCGCCTTGGCTGCCGGCGTTGCTGAGGGTATTTTCCAGCGATTCCATCAGCGTGCGGCGCTGGGTGGCGAAGGCGGTATCGGACCCCGCGTTGATTTGGCGGCTGGCGATGAACCTATCGGTAATGCGTTGGATGCTATCGAGCTGCACGCCGTTGCCGAAGCCGTTGGCGCTGGTGGCGCTGGTTTGCACCTGTTGGCGCGAATAGCCAACCGTGTTGATGTTGGCGATGTTGTGCGACACCGTGCCCAAGCCCAGCTGGGCCAGCTGCATGCCAGAAGTGCCGATGCGGAGTGAATTGCCTAAACTCATATCATTGCCTTTGCAAGTTGTGTGCCATGGGCGATTTTATTAGACATGGCGAGCCACCAAGCGGGTTTGGGCGTAGGTATTTTGGTAAGCGCCGGTGGCAGAATACAGCTGGGCTTTGGGGGCATTTGCCTCCATTTCATCGCGCACCGCCACAATGATATCGGCGCGCACTTGGTGGGCGGCTTGCAGCGCAATGCTGTTTTGTTTGCTCATCAGTTGGAAGTGCTGCATTTCTTCCGCCAACTGGATAGCTTGATAGCGGCTGGCGGTATCGGTTTTCCAGCCCGTGCCTTGCTTTTTAAGCTCGGCAAGGATTTGCTCCAGCCGAATAGTGAGGCGTTTTTTGTGTTGCAGCAGGGTTTCGAGTTGGGCGGATTGATGGCGGCCGAGCATGGCATTTTCTTGCGCCATCACCGCCATCAGTTCGCGGCAGGTTTGGCTGGCGTGTTGCATCAGTTGCAATGCGGGGGTGGCGGGGAGGTTCATGGGCTTAGCTTTCTCTTATTCTGGATTATTTTGGAAGTTGGGTTTGGGTGTTAATCAGGGCGGATTCGGGGATGGTTTGTTGGCTTGGCAGAGCCGTATTTTGCCCTTGCTCTTGCTTGCGCAGCAGCTCGGCATAAACTTGCTTGGCGATGCCGAAGCCGCCAGTTTGCGCAATGTTGTTAGCCAGCTGTTCTTGCAGGTGGTGGCTGAACATCTCTTCGCCCGCGCCGCCGTTCATCACCTTGCTCTCGTTTTTGGGCATTGTAAGGTTAATAAACTGGTAGATATAAAAGGCTTCGAACTCCTGCGATTTTTGCTGGAGCTTGGCCTTAACCTCGGCGGGCACGGTGCTGCCCAAATTGGCCGAGATTGGTGTGAGTATATTAACCATTAGAGCACCACCAATTCAGCTTGCAGGGCGCCTGCGGCTTTGATGTTTTGCAGGATGCTGATGATATCGCGTGGTTTAACACCCAGTGCATTGAGGCCGCTGACAAGGTCGGACAGCGAGGCGCCACCTTGCAGGATGCTGAACTTGCCTTTGGCGGGATCGTTATCAATTTTCTCGATGGTGGTTTTATCAATGGTAACGGTTTCGCCAGCCACGTTGAAGCTGACCGGTTGTGACACCTGTTTTTCTTCGGTAATTTTAATAATTAAGTTGGCGTGGCTGATGGCAACCGGGGCAATCCGCACGTTTTCGCCCATCACCACCGTGCCGGTTTTTTCGTCAATCACCACGCGGGCTTCGGTGGCGGGTTCCACTTGCAGGTTTTCAATTTTCTCAATAATCGCGGCGATTTCGCCTTGATAACGGGTGGGCACTTGCACTTTAATCAGGCCGTTATCGGCGGTGCTGGCCAGTTCTTCCTTAAAGGCTTTGTTGATGCTTTCCTTCAGGCGCATGGCGGTGGTGAAATCGGGCTGGCGGAGGATGAATTTAAGCTGGTTGCCAAGTTGGGAGAGTTCAAACCCCGATTCACGCTCTACCAGCGCACCCGCGGCAATCCGCGCCACGGTGGGGTGGTTTTTACTAAGGCTAGAGCCATCCTTACCCGTGGCCTGAAAACCGCCCACCACCATCGCGCCTTGGGCCACGGCATAGGTTTCCCCATCCGCCGCCACCAGCGGTGTGGCCAGTAGCATGCCGCCTTCCAGCGATTTGGCATCGCCCAGCGAACTGACGGTGACATCTACTTTGGAACCTTGGCGGGCAAGGCTGGGCAGCTTGGCGGTGACCATCACCGCCGCCACGTTTTTGGTTTTGATTTGGCTGAGCACATCTTTAGCGTTCACGCCCAAACGCTCCAGCATGTTAGAGAGTGATTGGCGGGTGAAGGGGATGCCGTTGGCGCTGTCGCCCGTGCCTGCCAAACCGACCACCAGGCCGTAGCCCACCAGCACGTTTTCGCGCACACCTTCAATATCGGCAAGGTCTTTCACTTTGGCGCTGGGGGCAGCGTGCAAGCTGGGGGAGAACATGATGGCGACGGTGAGGAGCAGGGTGAGGAGTGTTTTCATGCCATGCCAGATGCATGGGGCGTGCCAAGGTTTATTTTATGTTGTTGCACAAGGGGTTATTTTGGTTGGCATGGGGTGTGCATTAATATGAACAATTGGCATAACGGAATAAGAGGAGAATAACCATGGCCAGCGTAAGTGATGCCCTGAGTGCCCGGATGAACTACCTGATTGCGCGGCAGGGAATGATTGCCAGCAACATTGCCAATGCCGATACACCCGAATATCTGCCCAAAGATTTGGTGGCGCGTGCTGGTGGCAGCGCGCGCAGCAACTTTGGCATGGCCGTAAGCAACGCCATGCACATGGCGGGTGGCAGCGGCGCCAAACTGAAGAGCCTTGGCAGCGTGGTGGAAGACCAACGCTTTGTGCAGCACAACGGCAACGGCGTGCGGATTGACCAAGAAATGCTGAAGATGAACGAAACCCAGCTGAATTATCGGCTGATGACCGAGCTTTATAGCAAACAAGTGAACCTGCAGCGCATTGCAATGGGCCGTGGGCGCTAGAGGATAAAGGAGCATAAACCATGGACTTAATGGATAGCCTGAAAGTAAGTTCCAGCGGCATGCTGGGGCAAAGCCAGCGGATGAAGGTGGCCGCCGAGAACATTGCCAACGCCGATAGCATGCAGCGGGCGAATGGCGAGGGGCCGTATCGCGCCAAACAGGTGGTGTTTAAAAGCGTGCTGAACCGCGTGAGTGGCCTCACCGAACTGCAAGCCAGCGTGCAAGAAGATAATGTTTCGCCGCTGCGGCCGGAGTATCGGCCCGGCCACGAACTGGCCGATGCCCGCGGCTTTGTGCTGCTGCCCAATGTGGATAGCACGGTGGAAAGCCTGAACATGCGCGAGGCCCAGCGCAGCTACGAAGCCAACATGGCCGCCATTACCACCGCGCGGGATATGATGGGGCGGAGCTTGGATATGCTACGATAATCGGGGGTTTTGATGGATTGCGATTGGGCGGTTTTTAGGGTAGATTACGGCAAAACAAGAAGGACTTAAACTTGATGGACGTGATGAAAATAGGTTCCGGCATGGCTGCCAGCTTGGCCAAGGTTGGAGCAGCTGCCAGTGATGCCAGCGTGGCTGGCAACTTTGGCGATGTGCTGAAAAACATGATGAGCCAAACCGTGCAAGCCCAGCAGCAGGCCAGCAGCCTAACCCTTGCCACCGCCAGTGGTGACAGTGTGGCGATGCAAGACGTGGTGGCGGCAGTCAGCAAAGCGGAATTGACGCTGCAAACACTGGTGACAGTGCGTGACCGTGCGGTGGAGGCGTATCAGGAAATTATCCGGATGCCGGTCTAAAGACGGTTAACGGCTGCACGGATTAAGGGATGAACGAATAACAAGATTTGGCGCTTAAGTGGTGGGCGTGGTGGTGGATGGACTTGGGCGTTGTGTGCTAATCTTAGGTTTATGAAAGTAGCCAGTGCATGACCCCCGATAGCGTGGCCACCGTGGCGCGCGAAGCCGTGCTGGCGCTGCTGATGGTTTCGGCCCCCGCCATGCTGGTAGCGCTGGTGGTGGGGTTGTTGATTGGCTTGTTTCAGGCCCTTACCAGCATTCAGGAAGTGACGCTCACCTTCGTGCCGAAAATTATTTTGGTGTTTGCCGCGCTGCTGATGACCATGCCCTTTATGGCCAGCCAAATGCAAGAGTTAACCAATGACCTGTTTGAGCGCATGGCCTTTACCGATAAAGTGGTGAGTGATGTGTCGGAGCAAGCGCCATGATTGGCGCTTACTTAGCGGAACTTTTGGTCTTTCCCTTTTTCTTGATTTTCGCTCGCCTTGGGGCGGCGGTGATGGTCTTTCCGGCCCTTTCGGATATGGCGGTGCCGGTGCGGTTTCGGTTGCTGATGGCGGTGGCGATCAGCGCAGTATTTTTTCCGCTGTTACAGCCGGGGTTACCCGCGATGCCCGGGCAAACCGGCGCGATGCTGGCACTGGTGTTGGGGGAAATTTTTGTAGGGATTTTGATGGCGCTGGGCGCCCGTCTGTTTATCGCCGCCTTTGCAGTAGCGGGTGAGATTATTGCGTTTATGGCAGGCTTCCAAAGTGCCACGTTGTTTGACCCCCAAAGCGCCAGCAACACCGTGGCACCCACGCTGTTTTTAAGCATCACCGCCGCCGCCATGCTACTGGCGTTGAATTTGCACCACGATCTCATCCGCGCGGTGGCCGCCAGTTATGTCGCATTTCCGGCCGGGGTTTGGCCGGAGATTGAGGATGTGAACATGGCGGTGATTGAAATTGTCGCGCAGCTGTTTGCGCTGGGCGTGCAGCTGGCGGCGCCGATTATTCTGGTGGGGCTGCTGGCCAATGCCTTGTTTGGCGTGCTGGGGCGTTTAATTCCCCAGTTGCAGGTGTTTTACGTCAGCATTCCGGTGAGCATTACCCTTAGCCTGCTGGTACTGGCGGCGGGGCTTAGTGCGATGATGGAGTTGTGGACGGATACGGTTGCGGGTAAGATGAGCGTATTCCAGATTGAAGAAAGTTTGCGCTGATGGTGCTGAATATTCAAGGTTTAAAAGGGCCGCAGGCGGCAGATAAAGCCAAAGGCAAAGCCAAAGTTGGTGAAGGCGGGGCCAAATTTGCCGAACTTTTAGAGGCCGCGCAAACAGGCGAAACGCCTGCGCCAGCGCCGACATTTGGCTTAGGCGTGCAAGTGCCAGTGTTTGGCTTGGCAGATGAGGTGCCGCGTGATGCCAAAGGCCAAGCGCGAGAGCTTTTGAAAACTTTGCGCGAGGTTGCCGATGCCGCCTTGGGTGGCGAAAACATGCAGCGCGTGCAGCGGCTGGAAGCTTTGGCGAATGAGGTGGATGAAAGCACCCTAAGCAGCACGCAAAAAGAAGCATTGGCCGAAGTGCGCACCCGTGCCGCGGTTGAGGTGGCGAAGCTGAAAGGCTAGGCCGATGGCGGATGATGAGGACCAGGGCAGTAAAACCGAAGAGCCAACCGAGCAGAAACTGCGCAAACTCCGCGAAGACGGCAACGTGCCCACCAGCCGCGAAGTGAATAATCTGTTTGCCATTTTGGGCATGGTGATTTTGGCCGGGCTGGCGGCACCGTGGGGCTTTGGTAAAATTCTTGAGTTGGCGGCGGCGGTGATTCAGAATGCGGGAGTAACGCAGTTAGAAGACGGCGCCAGCGTGGGCGCGGCTTTGGTGCAGGTGTTCATGACGTTTCTGATTGCTTTGGTGCCGCTGTTGGGGATTTTGATGGTGCTGGGGTATTTGGGCGGGTTTTTGCAGAATGGGGCAATTTATTCTACCAAGCCGATTACTCCCAACCTTGAAAAGATTAGCCCGTTGGCAGGGTTTAAGCGGCTTTTTAGCCTGAAAAGTTTGGCTGAATTTGTGAAGGGTATTATTAAGATGTTGGTGGTGGGTGCAGCGATTGTGATGGTGGTTTATGGGCAAAAAGATAGCATGTTGGCGTTGATTAATGGCGAAATTTCCGACCTGCTTTACCTCACCCAAAAAATGCTGCTGTGGGTGCTGGGAGCTGCGTTGGCAGTGATGATTGTGCTGGCGATTGTCGATGTGCTGTTTCAGCGCTTTCAGTTTTTAAAGCAGCACCGGATGAGCCGCTACGAAATGAAGGAAGAAATGCGCGACAGCGAAGGCGACCCGCACATGAAAGCGCGGCGGCGGCAAATTCAGCGCGAACGCAGCCGCAAGCGGATGATGGCCAACGTGCCCAAGGCCGACGTGGTGATTACCAACCCCACCCACTACGCCTGCGCCCTGCGCTACAAGCCCGCCGAGGGCGACGCCGCCCCCATTTTGCTGGCCAAGGGGGTGGACGCGGTGGCGCTGCGCATCCGCGAAATTGCCAAGGAAAACGACATCCCGCTGTTCGAAGACCGAATTCTCGCCCGCCAACTATGGCAGGATGTGGAGATTGACGACGCCATCCCCGTGCAGCTGTATGAGGTGGTGGCCAAGGTGATTGCTTTGGTAGCGAAACTGAAAAAGGCTTGATTTAAAACGGTAAAATCTTATCAATCATCCGCACGCCATATTGCGGTGTTTGGGCTTCATCAACCATGCCCTTGCCAGCGTAGGCAATGCGGGCTTCGGCGATTTTTTGGCTGCTGATGGTGTTCTGTGCGGTAATGTCTTCCGGCCGCACCATGCCTTGCAGAATCAGCACTTGTTTTTCGTAGTTTACCACCACTTCGCGCTGGCCCTGAATCACCAGCAGGCCATTGGGTAGAACTTGGGTTACTACTGCGGCGATGTTGGCGGTGAGGCTGTCTTTTCTATCGGTTTTACCATCACCTTGGAAGTCGCGGTTGCTCGAGCTATTCACCAAGTTATTGGCAATGGTGGGGATGCCGCGCTCTTTCAGTTTACCTTCAAGGTTGAGGAAGTCGAGCAGGCTGGCGCGCTGAGTATGGTCGCGCGAGGCATCGGTTTTGGCTTCGGTTTTGGCGGTGGCCGATTCGTTGACGACCACGGTGACGATATCCCCCACCGTGCGCGCGCGGCTATCCTTAAAAAACTGGCGGCTGCCCGGCACCCACAGGGCGCCAGCGGCGGGCTTGGGCGCTTGCGGGATGGCCACCGGCGTGTTGATGGCCATTTGGCTATTGGTGCCAAGGCCGGCATTCAGCGGAGTTAATTCTGGCCGCACCATGCTTTGGCAACCCGTGGCAGCCAAGGCAGTGAGAGTAAGGAGAGTGGCTGTGGATTTCATGATGGTGGCCTTTCGTAAGTACTAGTTAATCTCAACAATGTTATTTGCATGAACCGTGCCGATAAGCGTGCTGCGGGTGGCGGGGTTCAGCACTTTAATCGTTTGGCCTACTTGGCCATCTTCCAGTGCGGTGCCGCTGCCGGTCAGTTCAATCCCGCCACGGCTAAAGCGCAGTACCACGGCGGTGTTGCGCGCAATGGCGGGCGCCACGCGCAGGTGCAGTTTGCTAATCGGCTGGCCCGCAGCTAGGGGGCGCACCGCTTGCAAGCCCTCTATTTGCTGTGGTTGGGTTACGGTGCTGGCAAACACGCTGCCTGCGCTGGTGGCTTGCAGCATGATGTTTTCGGGCATAATTGTTTGGCCTTTTTGCACCGCTTGCTTCAATACCGGCACGCTGATGGTCGGCAGCGGTGCCTCTGCCCAGCTGCTGCCCGCGCTGAACACCAGCAGCAGGGTGATGGGGATGTTGATGAGTTTCATGCGCCTGCCTACGACATTACAATCACGGGGATTGCCACCACCACAATGAAAATGGCCATTGCTGCGCGGAAAGTAAGCGTAACGGGTTCAGCCTGCTGGGTTAGGTCTTTCCAAGTTAGCAGGGCAAACACGCCGTCGCGTTGCAGCACGGTGGTTTCTTCGGGTTCGGAGTTGAGCCAGTTGATGGTTTTAGCAATCAGTTTCATGGTGTTGTTCTTTCTGTGACGTTTGGCGTCACCCCTTATTCGGCCTTTGCTCCTAGCTATTTTGGGGCAAGGGTCTCCTCCTGCCTATTTATTATGCAGGAGGCGTGCCAACTTTCTCGTCACCCAGTTTAAGCTATTGTTTATTAATCCTTATTGTTAGCGGAGCTGGGTGAGGGTTGTCAGCATTTCATCGGCGGTGGAGATGACGCGGCTGTTAAGTTCATAGGCGCGCTGGGCGGTGATGAGGCGGGTAATGCTCTCAATTGCGTCCACGTTGCTGGTTTCTAGGAAGTTCTGGCTAAAGGTTCCGGCGCCATTTTCGCCCGCCGTTGCATCGGTGGCGGCGCTACTGGCTTCGGTTTCGCGGTAAAGATTATTCCCAATATTCTCCAATCCAGCTTCGTTGGTGAACATCGCCAATGTGAGTGTGCCAAGCTGGGTAACAACGTTATTTACTTTGGCGCTTACCGTGCCGGTGGCAGTCACAGTGAAGTCGGTAGCATTGGTGGGCACGGTAATGGCGGGGTCAATCGGGTAACCATCTTTGGTCACAATCTGGCCGTCTTGGTTCAGTTGGAATGAGCCATCGCGGGTGTAGGCGGTGGTGCCATCCGGCATGGTGATGCGAAAGAACCCGCGCCCCGAAACCGCAAGGTCAAACTGGTTGCCAGTATTCTGCAAATTCCCCTGTTTCATCAGCTTATACACACTGCCCACACTCACGCCTAGGCCTACTTGCAGGCCGGTGGGAGCCAAGTTGCCCGCGCTGCTGGTAATCGCGCCAACGCCAATTTGGTTTTGGTAAACCAGGTCGTTAAAGGTGGGCATTTGCTGCTTAAAGCCGGTGGTGTTCAGGTTGGCAATGTTGTTCGAAAGCACGTCCACATTCAGCTGCTGGGCGTGCATGCCGGTGGCGGCGATTCGCAGGGCTTGCATCATGGTTTTAGGCTCCTTTTTTCATAGTCATTATTGGCTGCCACCAAGGGTGCGGATGGCACGGCTTTCAAGTTCCGAAAGGCTTTGCAGGCTGCTCAGGCTGCTTTCATAAGCTTTGGAAACCATCTGCATCGTCACCATTTCCTGCACCGCATTCACATTGCTGGCTTCAATGTAACCTTGGCGGATGATGGGCGTTTCCAGCGCCACCGGCCCACCACCGCTACCGGGCACAAAGGCGGTATTGCCCGCGCGTTGCAGGGTTTTCAGGCCTTCGGGGCTAAACTGATACACCCCAATTTGCGCCAGCTGGCCTTGCTCGGTGCTCAGCGTGCCATCATTGGCTAGCCGAATATTCCGCACTTCGGGCTGAAACTGGATGGGCGCCCCCGCATTATCCAGCACCGCATAACCTTCCGGCGTGCTCAGTTGCCCTTCGGCATTCAGCACAAATTGGCCTTTGCGGGTGTACTGGGTGGTGCCATTCACCTCAATCGCAAAAAAGCCGGGGCCACTAATTGCGGCATCCAGCGGGTTGCCAGTTTGCTGCAACGCACCGTCGGTTTGGTTAAGGCTGATAGAACGGTCTTGCACATAACTAAGCCCGCGCGATTGCGGATTCTGGCGGCTCAGTACCTCTTTAAAATCCATTTCAATCCGCCGGTAGCCCGCAGTGTTCACGTTGGCCACGTTATCGGCCACCGCGTTAAATTGGTTGCGCATGGTAAGCGCACGAGAGGCGAGGACGGCGATTTCTTGCATGCCCTGTGTAATGCAACAGCCGTGCCAAGATGGTGACACACTCGCCACAGGCGGCATTACGCGCCATGTGGCTACCGCAACAAAAGGGTTGTGCTGCGGCAGCACAAAAGGCACAATGGCGACAATCTAACCCCTGAAAAAACAACGAACAAAAAGTGCTCTGCATGAAAGACGCCCCCGCGATTCTGCACGATATTCGCACCATCCGCGACATTGAAAGCAGCCTTGAGGAAGCCGAAACCTTTATTGGCCGCGTAAAAGCCAACAAGGTGCGCCTCACCCTTAACAACGGCAATATCTCTATCTCGCGTGAAGAAATGGCCAAAATTACCGACTTGGTGATAACGCTCGAACGCAGCGGCAAAGCTTTAGAAAGCGCCGTGCGCTACCTGCGTGAACTGATGGCCTATGATGAAGTGACCCAACTGTTCAGCCGCCGCTACTTGTTTCATTTGCTGGAAAAAGAGCTGCACCGCGCCCAACGCTACGACAACCCCTTCGCCATTCTGGCCTTTGAGATCGACCCCTTCAGCCACAACCCCGAACTGAAGCACCTGCCGCAAGACGACCAAAACCTGCTAATGGCCGAAGCCGCCCGCGTGGTGCGCAAGTTTATCCGCGATAGCGACAGCGGCGGCCGCACCGGCGAGCGCACCATTATGCTGCTGCTACCCGAAACCGATGCCAAAGGCGCCCTGGTGCTGGGTGAAAGAATCCGCAAAAGTATTGATAAAACCTACGATTTAAGCATCGGTAAAACCCCCATGACGGTCGTGGGCGGCATTGTTGAAAGCGCCGACCCCGCCGCCACCGATATGGCCGGATTACTGTATTTGGTAGACCAAAAACTAACGGAAGCCCGCGCCAAAGGGCCCAATGTGATTGTCAAATAGCATGGGGGCGGCGCACTGTCAGCGGTGGCGTCAGCTTCTGGTTGCTTGCATGGGGATAAGCGATTGATGGAAAAAGACAGTGCCTTGGCGCAATTGGTTTTATTTGGCGCACCGGATGTTTTGCAAAAAGCCACCGGCTTTCTGCGTGCTGGCGGCGGCGCGTGGAGCACCATCCAACCCACCACCGTGTCCCATGTTAGCCAAATTACCCAACAAGCCAAAGCGGCAGCCCAAAACCCCGATAGCGAGCCAGTCGTGGCCCTGATTGCCGCCCAACACGCCGATGAAACATTGAAAAACTGGCTCGATGAAGCCAGTAAGTTCGGTAATTTGGCAGTTGTCATGCTTAGTGACGCCGCCGATGTCACCGAAGCCGCCATTCTGCGCGGCCAGCCGGTGGTGCTGGCAGTGCGCGACATGACCCCCATTTTGCTGAACGACAGCCTGCGCTTAGCTCTTGAATTCCAGCATCTTAAGCACCAACAGCGCGGCATGCAGCAACATTTCGATTTGGCCGAAGCCCGCTTCCGCGATATGGCCGAACTCTTTGCCGACTGGCTCTGGGAAATCGATAGCCAGCTGCGCCTTACCTTCAGCAGCACCCGTAAACGCCCCGCCCAAGGCGCCACCAAGGGTAGCCTGCTCACCGCCAGCTTTTTGCCAGAAGAAAAGTTGCGAATTGAAGACGACTTTGCCGAACTGCTCCGCAGCCCACGCCCCTTCCATGACCGCGATTACTGGAGCGCCGACCCCTACGGCAGCCGCATTTGCTGGAGCGTCTCCGGCGTGCCGGTGCAAGGCGGCAATGGTGAGTTACTTGGATTTCGCGGCATTGCCCGCGATATCTCCAACATCAAAGCCTCCACCGACCAAATTTACTATCTGGTCAATCACGATGCCCTCACCGGCGTAATGAACCGCCAACGCTGCCAAGACGAACTGGTGCGCACCCTGCGCAGCGCCAAGCGCGAAAAACGCAGCGGCGCACTCCTCATGATGGACCTCGACCGCTTCGGCTACGTCAACCAAACCTACGGCCACTTGGTGGGCGATAAACTGCTCATCCACTTCGCCCAAGTGCTCAAAGACAACGTCCGCAGTGGCGATTTGGTCGCGCGATTGGATGGCGACCAATTCGCCGTGCTGTTGCGCGACGTCCGCCCCGAAGATGTGGAAAACCGCCTTGAGCGCTTGCAAAGTGCAATTGCGAGCCGCCCAATGCCCACCGAGCAAGCGACCGTCACCCTCAGCGTCTCCGGCGGCGTCGCCATCTACCCACACGATTCCGACAATGCCGATGAACTTTTGGCCAAAGCGCTAGATGCACTCTCCCTGGCCAAGCAGCGCGGCCCCCGCCGGTTTGAACGCTTCGACGCCGCCAACACCACCGCCAAAGCTGCTGGCGGGCAAATGGAATGGGTGGAAATGTTGAACGAGTGCTTGAACAACCACGAAACCCGCTTGGTGCTCTATTACCAACCCATCGTGCCGCTGGTGGGGCCAGCGTTAAAGGAAAAAGCCGAACACTACGAAGTGCTGCTCCGCCTTGCCGACCGCGACGGCAACATGCTGGCGCCGAGCAAGTTTATCTCCACCGCCGAAGAATTTGGCTTGGTGGCCAAAATCGACCATCTGGTAACAACCCGCGCGATAGATATGCTGAAAATCTGGCACGAACAAGGCCGCCAAGTGCACCTAAGCGTCAACTTATCCGGCAAAACCTTTGACGATAAAAACTTCTTAAACGTTATCAAACAATATCTCACGGAAGCTAATCTGCCAAAGAAAGCTCTGATATTTGAAATCACCGAAACCGCCCTGCTGCGCGACTTACAACTGGTGAAGAAATTCATGACCGAAATGCGCGAAGCCGGCGCCGGTTTTGCCCTCGATGACTGCGGTGTTGGCTACTCCAGCTTCAACTACATCCGCCAACTGGAACTGGATTTTATCAAAATTGATGGCAGCTTCATCCGCAATCTGCACCTGAACAATGACGACCAAGCCTTTGTCAAAGCACTGGCCGATGTTGCCCGTCAAAAGAACATCTCAACGGTAGCAGAAATGGTCGAGCACGAAGGCGCGATGATCGCCCTGCAACAATTGGGAATTGACTTCGGCCAAGGCTTCTTCTTCGCCCCTCCGGCTGCCGAATTATCTGTACAGGGTTGGACTAAAAAGTTTGTAAATTAATCTAACTTACAATTATAAATATTTGAATTAAAATATATCTTTAATTCCTTCACCAACCCGTTTCGCCCAGGATTTTTCGCCTCCCTTGGGGGCAAGGTTTTGGGCGGTGAGGAGGCCGTAGGCTTTTTGGTACCAGGGGCTGGCGGGGTAGTTGTAGCCTAAAATGGCAGCGGCGCGGGTGGCTTCGTCGGTGACGCCCAAGGTGAGGTAGGATTCGGTGATGCGGTAGAGGGCTTCGGGCGTTTGCGCGCTGGTTTGGTAGGCGCGGACGACCTCGCGGAAGCGGTTGATGGCGGCCAAGTGCTGGCCTTGGGTTTGATAGAACCGTGCCACCGCCATTTCTTTGCCGGCCAAGTGGTCTTCGCACAGGGTGATTTTCAGTTTGGCGTCGCGGGCGTAGATGCTGTTGGGGTAGCGGCTGACCACTTCTTGGAAGGCTTCCAATGCATCGCGGGTGTGGCCTTGGTCGCGGTTGACATCGGTCATGCGGTAATAGTGGTTGAGGCCCTTCAGATAGAACATATAATCGAGGTTTTGGTGGCCGGGGTGGAGTTTGATGAATCTTTCGGCGGTGAGGATGGATTCTTCGTGGTCGCCCTTAATCAGCTGCGCATAGGCGGTGAGGATTTGGCCGCGGGTGGCCCAGCCGCTGTAGGGATATTGGCGTTCCAGCTCACTAAAATTATGCACGGCGGTGTCATACTTTTTCTCAATCAGCGCATCGAGGCCGTCGTTATACAGCGTGCCGACGGTGCCGGTGAGGTCGCCTTCTTGCGGGCCGCTGGCGCAAGCGGTGAGCGTTGTTGCAGCGAGGAGAGCGAAGGCGAGGCGGAGATTGTTTTTCATGCCCCTAGACTGCCGTAACTGTGCAGGCCCGACAAGAACATATTGACGCCAATATAACAAAACAGCGTGGCGGCGAAGCCCACCAGTAGCCACCATGCCAGCACCGCAGGATTGGGCTTACGGGTAAGGCGGGTGTGCAGATAGGCGGCGTAGACCAGCCAGACGATGAGGGCCCAGGTTTCTTTGGGGTCCCAGCTCCAGTAGCCGCCCCAGGCTTGATAGGCCCAGATGCAGCCGAGCAAAATGGCCAGCGAGAACATCGGGAAGCCGATGCGGATGGCGTTGTAGCCGATTTTTTCGAGCACCGGCACGCTGGGCAGTTTGCTTGCGGTTTTGGTTTTATCGGCGCGGAGGCGCAGGAGCATCCCCGCCCCTGCTGCTGCGCCGATGGCGAAGCAGCCGTAGCCGATGAAGTTGGCGAGGACGTGGAGTGGCAGGATGCTGTTTTTCAGCGCGGGAACCAGTTCTTGCGGCGTGGCGGCGCCGATGCTGGCCAGCCAGGCCATGAACAGGGCGGCGGCGGCGAGGATGGGGCTTATCAGGGGGAGGAGTTTGCCGTTGGGGGTGTGGGTTGTGTCAAAAACCAAGGCCAGCGTGCCGGTGATGGCGAGAGTGAGGACGGAGACTTCGTAGAGGTTGCTCATCCCCCAATGGCCGCTGCTAAGGACTTGCGCGGCTTCCCACGGAATGGCGATGGCCATACCGCCGCTGATGCCGGTGGCGGCGAGCAGCAGCCACCAACTGAGTTCGGATAGTTTGGGCCAATACATTCCCAGCATGGCGAGGGCGGCGGAGAGCACGAATAATATTGCGAGCGGTGCCGTGAGGGCAATGGAGAGCAGCGTGGCGGGGTTGGTGGTAGTGCTGAGGTTGGGTTGGGCGAGCACGAGCAGCGCAAAGGTGGCGATGCTAAGGATGGCCACTTGGGCGAGGATGAGCAGCGTAACGCGCTTCATGGCCGCTTAAGAGTAGAATTTGTAGGCGTTGCGGCCGGCTTTTTTCACCGCATACATCGTTTCATCGGCGGCGTGCATCAGGGCCTCCACCGTGGCGCCATCCTGCGGGGCAACGGTGATGCCGATGCTGGCGCCGAGCTTAATGCGCACATCGTTCACCCAGATGGGTTCGTTGATGAGTTCTAGCACTTTTTTGGCGCGTTCTTCAATCAGTGCTTTATCGGTCAGGCCGTAGAAGGCGATGAGGAATTCATCGCCGCCCAAACGGGCCACCGTATCGTTATCGCGAACGCAGGCGAGGAACAATTCGGCGACTTTTTTGAGCACGGCGTCGCCCATTTCGTGGCCGTATTGGTCGTTAACCGGCTTAAATTTATCAAGGTCGAGGTAAAACAACGCCAGTGGTTGGTTGCGTTTGAAGGCGTTATCGAGCTTTTGCAGAATGCCGCGACGGTTGGCGAGGCCGGTCAGGGGGTCGGTGTTCGCTTGCTGGGTGGCTTTGTCGTGGCGGCCAAGGCGGTTGATGGCGGCTGCCAGCGTGCCGAGTTCATCGGTGCGGGTGGTGGGGAGAGGGTCCGGCAGCACGCCGCTTTCGACTTTTTCTGCCGTGATGCGGATTTGGTTGATGAATTTGGCGTCGCTGCTGGCGTTGCTGAAGATAATCCCCAGTGTGCCCACGGCGGCCACCAGCCAGCCGACCAATGGGCCGACGGCGAACATGAGGGCGGCGCCCACCACCAATGCGGCGGCGACGGGAATGAGATAACGCTGGATGAAGGGGTTCATGGATGGCAAGATTAGGGGTAATTTGGGGCTTCGGCAAGGGTGGGAGGTGTGGAAGATGTTGATTTGGTGGGCGCATGGCCACTACCTATGTAAAAATGGCCGGATACTTCCGGCCATTTTAGCAGGCTTGTGTAGCTTGCTACTTCTTCCCCACGCCCTTCACCGCCACCTTCTTCACCTCAATTTTCGCCGCATCGGGCTTGGGCAAATGCAGGTGCAGCACGCCATCGGCAAAAGTGGCCTCCACCTTGTCGTTCTCCGGCGTAAACGGCAAGGTTAGCACGCGGGCAAAGCTTCCGCTGCTGCGCTCCGCCACATGCCACGTCTTGTCTTTGCTTTCGCGCACTTCTTCGCGCTGGGCCTTAATGCTCAGCACTTTGCCATCCAGTTGCACGTCAATGTCGCTTTCTTTCACCCCGGGCAGATCGGCCTTAATCTCCAGCCCGTCTTTGGTTTCAGCCACATCCAGCCGTGGCGCCAAGGCACCAGCCGCGCCACCTTCCGCCAACGGAAACCCTCGAGCAAAGGTGTCAAACACTCTCTCAAATTCGCCAAACACATCGGCCAACCCATCATTGCGCCGCATCAGCGGGGCTACTTGAAACATTCTCATCGTCTTATCCTTTCCTTTATGTTCTTCCTCAAGCGCTAATCCCAATTAGCACTCTCATATATATAGTGATAATAAAAATGTCATTTGTCAAGCACTCAAACATATAGAGTGATAAAATATCTATATAAATCAAATAAAATCAATAATATAAAAATCTACTTCCCCCGCCCCACCCGCACCTCTGGCGGAAAAGGCACCCCATTATACATCAGCGGCGTCATCAGCCGTCCGCTGGTAAAAACCACCAAAAAAACCACCAAAGCGGCAATCTTTATCATCTCCATAGCTACTTATGGCCCCCCAGCCCAAAACTCCTAACAGCCACCAATCAAAAACTGGCTACTTTAATAAAGCCGCCAAAAACCGCCCCGTATGGCTCGCCTTATGCCGTGCAATCTGCTCCGGCGTGCCCTCGGCCACCAACTGGCCGCCACCGGTGCCGCCCTCGGGGCCAATGTCCAGCACCCAGTCGGCGGTCTTAATCACATCCAGATTATGCTCAATAATAATCATCGTGTTGCCCGCATCCACCAGCCGGTGCAGCACTTTTAGCAACTGGTCAATATCCGCAAAGTGCAGGCCCGTGGTCGGCTCATCCAAAATATACAGCGTCCGCCCCGTGGCAATCTTCGCCAGCTCTTTCGCCAGCTTCACCCGCTGCGCCTCACCGCCACTCAGCGTGGTGGCTTGCTGGCCCAACTGAATATAACCAAGCCCCACATCCTCCAGCGTCTTAATATGCTTGGCCAAGCGGGGGATGCCGCTAAAAAACGTATAAGCTTCGCTCACCGTCATCGCCAGCACATCGGCAATGCTCTTGCCCTTGTAATGTACTTCCAGCGTCTCGCGGTTAAAGCGCCGCCCTTTGCACACTTCGCACGGCACATACACATCCGGCAAAAAGTGCATTTCCACCTTAATCACGCCGTCACCTTCGCATGCCTCGCAGCGCCCACCTTTCACGTTAAAGCTAAAGCGCCCCGGCCCATAACCGCGCGTTTTGCTCTCCGGCAACGCCGCAAACCAATCCCTTATCGGCCCATAAATCCCCGTATAAGTCGCGGGGTTGCTGCGCGGCGTCCGCCCAATGGGGGATTGGTCAATGTTCACCAGCTTATCAATGTGCTCAAGGCCGGTAATATCCTTATGCGCCGCCGCATGCTCTTTGCTGCCATGCAACCGCGCCGCCAGCGCATTGTGCAGCGTGTCCATCACCAGCGTGCTTTTGCCGCTGCCGGAAACCCCCGTCACGCACGTCAAAACCCCCAACGGAAACCGCGCCGTCACGTTCTTCAAATTGTTGCCACTCGCGCCATGCACCGCAATCGCCAAGCCATCCTTGGCCTTGCGCCGCTTGGCGGGCACCGCAATCGCCTTTTTGCCGCTCAAATACTGCCCCGTCAGGCTGTCTTTGGCGGCAATAATGTCCGCAACCTTGCCCTCCGCCACCACGTGGCCACCATGCACACCCGCCTTGGGGCCCATATCAATCACATGGTCAGCCAACCGAATCGCATCCTCATCATGCTCCACCACCAGCACGGTGTTATCCAAATCGCGCAGCTTGGTCAGTGTCTCCAGCAGGCGGTGATTATCCCGCTGGTGCAAGCCAATACTCGGCTCATCTAGCACATAAAGCACGCCGGTCAGCCCGCTGCCAATTTGCGATGCCAACCGTATCCGCTGGCTCTCCCCGCCCGAAAGCGTCCCTGCCGTGCGCGCAAGGCTCAGATAGTTCAGCCCCACATGGTTTAAAAACCCCAACCGCGCATAAATCTCGCGCAAAATCGGCGCGGCAATTTGCGCCGCATTGCCCTTCAAACCCTTCTGCAAACTTTCCGTAAACGCCAAAGCATCGGTGATGGAGAGCGCACAATAATCCCGAATATTGCGTGCCTGCTTACCAATCGTCACCGCCAAAGCCGAAGGATTCAACCGCGCCCCATGGCAAGTGGGGCAGGGGGCCGCCGCCCGATACCGATTCAAATCCTCCTTGGCATAAGGGTTATCACTCTCATCCCACCGCCGCTTCAAAATATTCAGCACCCCATCAAAAACCTTCAGCGTCTTAAACTGGCTCTTGCCCCCCTCAAACACAAACTCCATCTTCTCCTCACCGCTGCCATTCAGCAAGCTGTGGCGAACCTTTTCGGGTAGTTTATGCCACGGCGTATCAAGGCTAAAACCATAATGCCGCGTCAACGCCTTCAGGTAATAAGCCCCCGTCTTATTCAGCTGCGCATTCGGCGTCCCCGGCTTCTCACTCCACGGATGAATCGCCCCCTGGTTCAACGTCAGCCGCTCATTCGGCACAATCAGTTCGGGGCTAAAATAAATCACCTCACCCAACCCATCACACGCCGCACAGGCGCCAAACGGACTATTAAAACTAAACAACCGCGGCTCCAACTGGGTGCTGTGCCCACAGCGCGGGCAGCTATGCTTCTCGCTAAACAACTGCCGCAGTTTAGAAGTCTCTGCCCCCTCAATCGCCGCCACCTCCGCCAATCCCTCCGCCAACCGCAAGGCGGTGGCAAGGCTATCACTCAGCCGCTGCGCGTTCTCCGGCTTCACCGCCAAGCGGTCAATCACCAGCGCAATGTTATGCTTCTCATTCTTCTCCAGCTTCGGCGGCGCACTCAGCTCCACCAGCTCGCCATTCACTTCCGCCCGCGTATAACCCTGCTGCTGCCACACCGCAAATTCCTTACGATATTCCCCCTTGCGCCCGCGCACCACCGGCGCCAGCACCATCATTTTGGTGCCCGCGGGCCAGGCCAGCACATGGTCCACCATCTGGCTAATCGTCTGCGCGGTAATTTCCACATCGGGATGGTTCGGGCAA
The DNA here is from genome assembly GCA_009927255.1 of Pseudomonadota bacterium. Lineage (GTDB taxonomy): Bacteria > Pseudomonadota > Alphaproteobacteria > UBA2136 > UBA6156 > RFNJ01. The sequence continues at coordinate 35,265 of RFNJ01000124.1, forward strand.
TGTGCCGTCCCCGCGTTGGCAAACAGCAAGCGCAAATAGTCATAAATTTCGGTAATCGTTCCCACCGTGCTGCGCGGATTTTTGCTGGTGGTCTTCTGCTCAATCGCAATCGCCGGCGCCAAACCCTCAATCCGCTCCACATCCGGCTTGTTGTTCAGTTCCAAAAATTGCCGGGCGTAGGCCGAAAGACTCTCCACATACCGCCGCTGCCCCTCGGCATAAATCGTGTCAAAAGCAAGGCTGCTCTTGCCACTGCCCGAAACCCCCGTAATCACCGTCAACGTATGCTTCGGAATATTCAACGAAACATCCCGTAAATTATGCTCTCTTGCCCCCCGAATCATCAAGTGCGTATTCGGCGTCGGAACAACCGATGAGCTTTTTGCGGAACTTTTTTGAGCAGAGGATAAAGAAACAGAGCGGGCCATAGCATGCGTTGTCGCACGCCATAGCCCGCTCGGCAAGGGGGAATAGGGTTATGCTTTGTTGACAATATCTTCCCACCCAACAGGAACTGTTTTTCCCCAAGGACCAAAGATTGGCTGACCATCCTGATTGACAGAAATCAGGCGGTAATGAGGCGTTGCAGTCATTCCTAGAAAGAAAAGGAGGGATTGCCAAAACGGTAGCCCTTTTTCCAGCATAGTAGTGTTTTCATCATTGATGGTAACGGCCCAAAGCATAATTCGGGCTACTTTCCAATTCCGGTAGCTTTTGGTCGGATTCCGCAAATAAAACGTCGACATGGATTCCTCCAAGGATAAGTCTGGCACAATCGCCACCCGTCATGTATCCAATTCTAGGTAAGCCGTCAATAAAAAAGCCACAGCAACCCGCAGGTCGCCATGGCCATTCAGTAGGAGAAGCTTAAAGCTTAGGCATTAAGCCAAGCTAGCATTAGTGCGTACATTAGTATCCAACCTAGTAATAGTAAGGTAAGAAATTTATTAAGGCTCTTTCGGTTTGCGTGGCCAGTAAGCAAAAGCCCACCCAAACCAGAAAGTATAATCAATTGTCCTACAATAGGAAGTGAAGTCTTGACGTAGTCCGCAAGATGCTCAGGAGGAATAAAAGACACTATCCCAGCAACACAACCACTCAAAAACCCTGCAACATAGCAAGCAGTCTCTTTCGCTGATTTCGTAGCCAACGGCATGGAACGTCTCCAGATGAATCAGGCACAGTCGCCACAGTATTTGTATATAATTCTCCTAATCCGGTCAACAAAAAAGCCACAGCAAACCAAAGGGTCGCTGTGGCCTATGTTGGGAGGTAAAGGGCAGGGGCCTAAGCCGCCGCCGTTACTTCGGTCCACTCTGCAGGAATCGTCGATTGCCAGCCACCATAATGTACATTGGCATTTGGCTCGCAGGTAAGCAGGCGGTATTGTTTGGTGGTTGCTCCACCACCGCGCCAAATGGTAAGCCAAGCTGAAATATCCCGCTCTTCCAGCATCAAAGTAGGCCTCTGGTAGCTGAAGGCAATCGAGCGTAATTCACTATAAGCCTCTTTTTCATCAGTGAAAGTCTTTACCATACTCTGCGGTTCACCATCAGCTGGGGCCGGCACAACATCCGGATCTACCAAGTAAAAGGTCGACATGGGCTACTCCCGTGTTGGGTGTTTCACTAAAGTCGCAACCGCCTGAATATGTGAACCCAATTCCTTCGTCAATATCCCCTGCCATCCGTGTACCCGCGCAGCGGTCATGCCGGCGAGGGCCGGTATCCACGAAAAATCATGAGCCATAGGCGAAGTATGTTATTGAAAAGATAAAGTATGAGTGCATCGAACGAGGTGATAGTTTATTGGTAATGTCAACAACCCCATCTTTTTTACACCCAATACCCCACCTTAGGGCTTGCCTTGGTGGGGGCCCATAGCCCACATTACAAAGGTGATACGCCAGTATGAACTCATCGAAAAAGTCCGCGCCTACAACCCACGGGCCGATGTCGGGCTCATCAACCGCGCCTATGTTTATAGCATGAAGGCCCACGGCAACCAAAAGCGCGCCAGCGGCCAACCCTACCTCGTCCACCCCCTCGCCGTGGCAGGGATACTCGCCGAACTCAAAATGGACGACGCCACCATCGCCGTCGGCCTGCTGCACGACACCCTAGAAGATACGCTCAGCAGCTACGACGAACTCAAAAATCTGTTCGGGGTGGAGGTTGCGGACCTCACCGACGGGGTAACAAAACTCTCCAAAATCAGCTTCGAAGACAAAGCGGTCGAGCAAGCCGAAAACTTCCGCAAATTGCTCCTCGCCATGAGCAAAGATATCCGCGTGCTGCTGGTCAAGCTGGCGGATAGACTCCACAACATGCGCACCCTCGCCGCCTTCAGTAAGGAAGAAAAAAAGCGCCGAATTGCTAAAGAAACCCTCGATATCTATGCCCCACTCGCCGATAGAATCGGCCTCCACGTCATCAAGGCCGAACTCGAAGACTTGGCATTCAAGGTGCTGGAACCTGAAGAATACGCCCTCATCGAATCCCGCATGGCCGAATGGCGCGCCGAAGACCAACTGGTGCCCCGTGTCATCGCCGTGCTGCAAGAAGAACTGCAAAAGGCAGGGATAAAAGGCGAAGTCAGCGGCCGCGAAAAAGCCGTCTACTCGGTCTACCAAAAAATGGTGCGCAAAAGTTTAGCGTTCGACCAACTCACCGACATCATCGCCTACCGCGTGGTCGTCGATAACAAACGCGATTGCTACGAAGTCTTAGGGTTAATGCACGACAGGTTCAAAGCCATCCCCGGCCGCTTCAAAGATTACATCAGCGCCCCCAAACCAAACGGCTATCAAAGCCTACATACGAGTGTCATCGGCCCCTTTGGCAACCGAATGGAGGTACAAATCCGCACCAAAGAAATGCATGAAATAGCCGAAAACGGTGTCGCTGCGCACTGGGTTTATAAGCCACCCAAGGGCGAAAATGGCAAAACTATCACGCAAAATAATATTGAAACCAGCAAAGAAGGCAGTAAAGATTTAAAACACAGCCCCTACCGCTGGCTGCGCGGCCTGATAGAACAGCTACAAGGTGTTGAAGACCCAGAAGAATTTTATGAAAACGCCAAACTGGAATTATTCACCGAAAACGTCTTCGCCTTCACCCCCAAAGGCGATGTCATCCAGCTGCCCAAAGGCGCCACCCCGCTCGATTTTGCTTACTCAATCCACAGTAATTTAGGCAACCGCACCGTCTCCGCCAAAGTCAACGGCAGCGTGGTTCCTCTCCGCCGTATTCTCGAAAATGGTGATATGGTTGAGATAGTTACCGGTGCCCACCAGCATCCCAATCCCGGCTGGAAAGAGCTGGTGGTCAGCAGCCGCGCCCGCAGCGCCATCAACCGCTACCTGCGCCAGCAAGAGCAAGCCGAACTGGTGCGCCTCGGCCGCGAAATCCTCGAAAAAGCCGCAAGGCGCGATGGCTGGAGCTGGGACATCAAAGACGTCCAACATAACCTTAAAAAACTTCCTGGAAATCAATTTGATACGATTGATGACGTCTTCGCCGCCCTCGGCCAAGGCCGCCTCTTTCCCCGCCAAATCCACGATATCCTCTACCCGCCAAAACCCACCATCACCAGCGAACCCAAGCTCCTCCCCCCCAAAAAATCCACCAAAGACAAACTTCGCAACCAACAAACGACTGAACATGCACGCAGAGAAGACAACACCAACAAAGTCGCCATTGAAGGCGGCCTCGCCGGAATGGTGGTCAATTATGCCAAATGTTGCAGCCCTTTACCGGGCGAAGACATCGTCGGCATCATCGCCACTGGCAAGGGCGTCAGCGTCCACATGCGCACCTGCCGCAACTTAGAACAATTTGCCGACCAACCCGACCGCTGGCTGCCGGTCAGCTGGAGCAAAGCCGCCGAAAATGGCGACTTGCGCCACTTCGTCTGCCGCCTGCGTTTCCATGTAAGGAATGACACCGGCGCACTCGCCAGCATCACCAACGTCATTGCCAACAGTAATGCCCAAATCATTGAAATTGCAACAGAAAACCGCAATGCCGATAGCATGACCATCCGCTGCGAAATGGAAATCACCAACAAAAACCACCTGAATCGCTTGATCCAACAGCTCTCGGGCCTTAAGGTCATGCTCAGCGTGGAAAAAATTTACGGCTGGAATTAGGGAGAATGGTGCGGGTGAATTTAAAAAATTTCTGGCAAAAAACCCGCGAAAAGTTAAAGGACGAAGCACGTCACCCTCATAAGGTCGCACTTGGCGCTGCGGTAGGAGTGGGAGTTAGCTTCATTCCACTACCAGGTATGGGCGCTATTATGGCATTAGCAGTAGCATGGTTGGTACGCGGCAGTATTCCTGCAGCCTTGGTGTCACAAGTAATTGGAAATCCATGGACATTCCCTTTCATTTGGGCTGCCAGTTTAGCAGTAGGTAAAATTGTTTTGCCCGTACAAGAAGGGGTTAACCTAGTTGCCTTAATGAATAATCTAACATGGCAGTTTTTTATCGATAATCGCCAAGATTTATTAATGAATATATTAGTCCCCATGGGTCTTGGCGGTCTTATTTTGGGCTTTATTTTTGCTCTACTTACCTATGCAGTTGTATTGTGGGAACTTCGCCGCTGGCTGATTAAACACGGGCAGGAGGCCCAAGGCTAATGCTCGGCATTGGCACCGATATCTGCGCCATCACGCGGATAGAAGCACTCTTGCAAAAAGACGCTCCCCGCCTGCTTGCCCGTATCCTAACGCCGCAAGAACGCACCGAGCGCGAGTGGGATGCCCCCAGCCTCGCTCGTCGCTGGGCCGCAAAGGAAGCCGTGGCGAAAGCCTTCGGCCAAGGCATCGGCGCTCAAGTCGGATTTCAAGAAATCGAAGTGCAACACACTCCCCATGGCGCCCCCACAGTGCACATGCACGGCACCATGGCCGGCGCAGTGGTACATTTAAGTGTCAGCGACGACGCTGGCACCGCCATCGCCTTCGCAATCATCGAAAAATTAGCATGAACACTCCCAAACAAACCAACCGCCTCTCCGTGCAAGTCGTCGCCGTCGCAGGCGGCATCCAATTCATTAAGCCAATGCTAGTGCCCCGCAGCCAAACAGTGGGCTGGTGCGCCAACGCCAGCGGCGTCTACAGCCTCCACCCCCAGCTCCAAGGCGCCAAGCTCGGTATCTGGGGCAAACTCACCAAACCCAACACGGTGGTAGAAGAAGGCGACAGAATCGAAATCTACACCCCCGCCACCAGCAAACAAAAATCCAAAAAAATGAGTGAAAAGTGAGTAAGTAGTTATAAAGTATAGCATATAATAGATTAGTTAGTAGCTACTCCGGTAAAGGATCATTAATAAGCCTAGCCGGAGTAGCTGCGTGAAAAATTATCCCAAAGTATTTTAAGCTACAGGTTGGGTAGATGCGGTTACAGGCTTAGCTTCCACTTTTTCCTCTTCCTCGTCGTCTTCCTCTTCGGCGAACCAGTGTTGGCGGGCGGCCATGATGAGCTTTTGGGCTTGCTTTTCGTTCAGCAGGCCTTGGGGAAGTAGTTCTTGCAGTTCGTCGGTGGCCAAGTCGCCCAGGTCATCGAGCGTTTTGATGCCTTTTTCGCCGAGTGCCAAAATCAGGTCGGCGGTCATGCCGGGCATTTTTTTCAGTTCTTCGGTGACGCCGAGTTTGGCGAGTTTTTCGGCGGCGGCGTTAATGGCGTTTTGGGCGCGGGTTTGGATTTCAGTCGCAATGCCCAAATCCAGCCCTTCAATGCCGGCGATTTCTTCGGGGGTGACTTTCAGCAAATCATCCACGCTGCGGAAGCCTTCGGCGATGAGCAGGCGGGCCAGAACTTCATCCACATCCAAGTTCTGCATCAGGTTGGCGGAGAGCACGTTATATTCGTTGGTGCGGCGCTCGGATTCTTCGGCGTCGGTCATCACGTCGATATCCCAGCCAGTGAGGATGCTGGCCAGGCGGACGTTTTGGCCACGGCGGCCGATGGCGAGGCTGAGGTTATCTTGCGGCACCACCACTTCGATGCGGTTGTCGTCTTCATCCAGCACCACTTTGCTGACTTGGGCGGGCTGCATGGCGCGCACCAGGAATTCGGCGGCGTTGGCGCTCCATTCGATGATATCGACACGCTCGCCTTGCAGTTCTTGCGTAACCGCTTGGACGCGGACGCCGCGGATACCGACGCAGGCGCCGACGGGGTCGAGGTTTCTATCATAGCTCTTCACCGCGATTTTGGCGCGGAAGCCGGGGTCGCGGGCGGCGCCCATCACTTCAATTGTGCCGTTGGCAATTTCGGGCACTTGCTCTTTGAACAATTCCACCAAGAACTGTGGGTGGGTGCGGCTAAGGAAGATTTGCGGGCCGCGGGCTTGGGGGTTTACTTTATAGATATAGGCGCGCACGCGGTCGTTCTGTTTGAACATTTCGCGCTGGATGATTTCGTCCTTTGGCAGCCAGGCTTCGGCGCGGCCGAGGTCCACCAGTGCGCCATTGAAATCGGCGCGTTTGACGATGCCGCTAACGATGGTGCCGACGGCGTCTTTGAACACTTCCAGCTCTTTGCTGCGTTCAACGTCCTTCACCTTTTGGAAGATGACTTGTTTGGCGGCTTGGGCGGCGACGCGGCCATCGAAGTAGCTGAGTGGCAGGTCTTGCATCAGGTATTCGCCGATTTGGATGGCGGGGTTGTTTTTTTTGGCTTCGGCCAGCAGGATTTGGCTGGGGTTGCTTTTCAGCGGGTAGCCGCGTTTATCGGACGCCGGGCGCAGTTCCGGCTCGCGGCCTTCGCGGGCGGCGGCGCGGGCTTCTTCCGGGCTGGTGGGTTCCATCACCATTTGCACCACTTTGATGAGGCGCTTGATGGTGACGTCGCCGGTGACCCTATCAATGTGGCCTTGCACCAGCAAATCGAGAGGTTGCAGGCCGAGTTCGCCCGCCAGCTTTTTGCGGGCGGCTTGCTGGATGGCTTGTTCCATCACTTGAATCACTTGCTCTTTTTCAATGTCTTTTTCGCGGGCGACCATTTCGGCGATTTGTAGGTATTCTAGGGCCATGGGGCTATCCTTTCTACTGTTTTAGATTTTGCTTGAGATTGGCGTTTTTGATGAGCTGATTCAGTTCATCTTCGGTGGGGTTAAGTTCGGCATTGCGCACCATTTTGAAGGGGAAGGTGATGGTGGCGGTGCCGCTGTTGATGGCCAGCGAAATTGCCTCGTCTTTAACTTCAGTAATGAACCCCGTCGCGGCGCCCAGCGGCGTTTTAAGGGCTGGAAACTGCTGCGGGCCGTGGAATTGGAAGCGCGCGTGGCGGCCAACAAAGCGCAGGCAATCGGCGGCGCTGGTGAGGGGGCGTTCGGCGCCGGGGCTGCCAACTTCCAGCGTGTAGCGGCTTTTGATGAGGTCGGCGACGTCCATTTGCGCGGAAAGGGTGCGGCTGGCTTGGGTGCAGTCTTCCAAACTGGCGGCGGTGCCGTTGGGGTTTTCGGCAAACACTTGCAGGGTGAGGCGGCCATTGACGCCCGAGAGCCGCGCCTGCACCAGCACCAAGCCATGCGCCGCCAGCGCCTGGGCGGCGAGGGTGCTGACTTGTTGCTCGAGGGGGCTGGTCATGCCGTTTGGTTCCCTTGGTTCACTTTTTGGCCCCTGCTAACAAAAACGTGGCCCTTGGCCACGCTGTTCAATTTTCAGCAGGGAGGCTTGATGGATTGGTATCAAGCGTTGGGCGCAATGTAGCGGGTTGGGGGGGAATGTCAACCCAATTTTAAACTGTTGATAAACCAAGGGAGGCGGCCAACTTTGGCGGCTTTTTGTTGGTATTTGGTGGGTATCCACCAGGTTGGTGGAGTAGCTAAATGGTGCGGGCCGAGGGTTTGCTGGTGGTTGATGGGTGATTGGGCGTTGGCTTTTACCTTGCACGCGGCGGCAGCCAGCGCGGTTTGCGGGAAGGCAAAGTGTGGCGCGTTTTGCAGCAGAGCAATGGTGTGGAAGGCATAGTCGGGCCAATCCGTTACCAACCAAAACTCCCCTTGCGGGCGCAGGGCTTGGGCGATGAGCTGAAGCAATTCCGGCTGGAGCAGGCGGCGCTTGTGGTGCTTGGATTTGGGCCAGGGGTCGGGGAACAACATAAGGATGCGGGCGGCGCTGGCGGGGGGGATGGTTTGCAGGAGTTCGCGCGCGTCTTGGTTGCAGATTTTCAGGTTGGGTTGGGGGTGTTTTTGGAGCTGTTGATGGACGACTTCGAGGCCGTTCAGGTAAATTTCGCAGCCTAAAAAGCTGGCTTTGGGGTTATTTTGGGCACGATTGAGTATCGCCATGCCGTTGCCGATGCCGAGTTCGATTTCGAGTTCATTTGTTTGGGCCAGCCAGTTGGCAGTGGGGGCGTGGGATTGGAGGGATTGTTTGAGGGCGGCTTGCTCGCTGGGCTTCATGCGGCTGGCGAGGCGGCCGGTGGTGGGGAGGGGCTTCATGGCTTTGATTTAGCGGAGAGTGGGGGATGGGGCAAGGTGGAGGGTTGTTTTATTTTGAGTTTTAATGTATGCGGGTTGTGACGACATCGCGGTTGGTCACCGCTTGCCTTTTGGAGATGCC
>RFNJ01000108.1 GCA_009927255.1 Pseudomonadota bacterium
CGCAACCTTCTTGGATGGTGACGAAAGCTGTTGGGCCGTAGGCGCCGGGTTTGGGCAAATTATCGAACTTTTCGAGTTCGGGGAAATCAGTATCAATGGCCCTTTTTTGCTTGCCGGTGGTGATGGTGCTGAGCATGTGCGGCAGGCGGTGGTAGGTTTGCGGGCCGAAGACCACGCTGACGGCGGGGGCTTGCTGCATGATTTTGGCACCCAGCGCTTGGCCGGTGCAGCCGCCGACCGCGATGATGCCGCCTTTACTTAGTTGACGGCGGAAGCGGCCGATATCCGAGAACAGTTTATCGTCGGCTTTTTCGCGGATGTGGCAGGTATTGAGCACCACCAAATCGGCTTCGTCGGCGGTTGGGGCGAGACTGTAGCCCTCAGGTTCGAGCAATTCGGCGATGCGCAGGCCATCATACACATTCATTTGGCAGCCGTAGGATTTGACGAAGAGGCGCTTTTTGCCTTGGGGCAATGTAGCTTCGGCGGCGTCGAGGATGCGGATGGGCATGGCGGGGTTTAGCTAAAATTGAGGGTTAATACAAGCGCATCTTCAGTGGGGTTTTGATAATAGGCTTTGCGGGTGGCGACTTTTTTGAAGCCGAGGGATTGGTAGAGCATGATGGCGGCATGGTTGCGCAAGCGGACTTCCAGCGTTAATCCCGTGCAGCCTGCGTTTTTGGCGTGGGTGATGAGGACTTGCAGCAGGATGCGGGCGTAGCCTTGGCGGCGGATGGATTCGGGGGTGTAGAGGGTGAGGATATCGGCCACCGCGTGGGGGGGCAGGTGGGCCAGCACGTAGGCTTGGGCGGGGGGTTTGCCCAGCGCGAGCAGCAGGTGGTTGGGGGACTTGAGCAGGCTTTTGGCGGTGCTGGCGCGGAGGATGGGGTCGGCCCACTTACGCGGGATGTGGTTGATCGGTTCGGGGATGAGGGTGAGGTTAAGCATGGTTGGCTGCCGTTTGGTAGTTGAGGGGTTTGAGGTAGATGGGTTGCAGTGGCAAGTGGTGGGCGGGGGTTTGAGACATTTGGTGCAAAATTAAGGGATTGATAGTGCTGAAGGTGAGGCCGGGTTGGCGCGGCAGCAGCAGGCTGGTGGGGGCGGCAAGCAGGTGGGTGGTGGGGATGGCGGCCAAGATTTCTGCCGCCAAGCCGCAGGTGGCGGGGGCGAGCGGTTGGGCGCTGGGGCTGAAGGCTTGGTGGTAGAGGTGGTTGCCAGCGGCATCTAGCACAATACTGATGGGTTGGTTATTGGTTGGATTTTCGGCGGCGATTTGGCAGGCGAGGGCTTGGAGGGTGGCGACACCGATGATGTGGATGCTGGGATTCACCACCTGAAAAGCTTGGGCAGTGGCGAGGCCGATGCGGCAGCCGGTGAAGCTGCCGGGGCCGAGGGTGAGGGTGATGTGGGTGAGATTGGCAGGGTTTTGGTTGGATTTTTCAAAAAGGGTGAGGAGTTGGGTGTGGAGGATATCCGAGCTGCGCGGCGTGGCGCTGGTGAACACGGCGGGGGCGCCGCTGGGCGGAAAGAGGCCGAGGCTGAGGCCAGCGAAGGAGCAATCGAGCGCGAGGGCGGGCATAGGGCGGCTTGTAACATAGTTTGGCGCAGCTTGAAAAGTGCTGAAATGCTATGCATGTTTTTGATTTTGCTGGGTTTGGGAGTGTGTCAGGCGGCAATAGGCTGTGATAACATAAGCTTACATGAGAAATGTAGTGGAGATTGAGGTATGCTAACGAGTATAAACCGCTTGGCGGTGGCCGATGTGGCCAAACGCGAGGATAAGCGCACCGAGGAAACCCATGCGCCTGCCAAGGTGGATGCGGTGCAGGCGGCGGTGGCGGGGGATAATCAGCATGGCAATGGCAAGCAGCCGCGCCAACGGGCGAAGAATTATGAGGATGTGGATGCGCGGTTTGAGCCGGTGCATGATGTGGATAAGATTGTTTAATTTCAAGTAACTACATGTGTCAGGCGGTGGGCTTTTTGGGGAGCCTATAAGTTTGTATGATGACCTTTGGGCGGATTTTGCCGATTGTGGCGGAGCGGGCGGTGACACCAGCGCAAGCTGTTGATTTGAATAAAAGTAAATTGGTGGGGGCGGGGGCGAGTGGGGCGTTTACCCAGCAGGATAGGCCAGCAGAGGCGCCAGAAGTGGCGCTGCGGGATGAGGCGCTGAACACCCAAGAAACCTTGCATATTCAGCCAGTTGTGCCGAGGTTGGGGATGGCTTTGGCGATTAAAAGCTATGCGGCGGAAGCGCCACAAGAGCCGAAAATTGCTGTGATTTCCTAAGATTTTTGGGAGCTTTTGGCTTGATTTTTTGGAGGGGGTTGGGTTATCTTTTTGAGTATGAAAAATAAGAAAATCAGTAGTTTAAAGCAGGCTGACACGCAGGATTTGGTGGTGGACTTGGCGACCCCTCGGCAGGCAGTTCGGGTGGCGAGGGAGGGGGGGCAGTTGGTGCTGCATTTTCGGCGGCGGGGGGCGGAACCTTGGCCGTTGGCGGCCATTATGCCTTTGATAGAGAGCTGCGGGCTTTATGCTTTAACCGAAGAAAACCAGCAGGTTAAGGGTGGTTTGGCGGCGGGGTGGCACCATAAGATTGTGTGTAGAGATGGCGGATGTGAGCCACAAAACTTGGGTGCTTTAGAGGCGGTTTTGGGTTCGGGTTTGGGTGGATTGGGTGAGGTTGATAGTTTGAATCGGCTTGCAATTGGGGCGGGTTTGGGGGTGGAAGAGATAGCGGTTTGGCGAGCGTGGCTGGCCTATGCCCAGCAGCTGGACCAACGCCACACCAGTTGGGCGATGCGGCGGGTGGTGCGCGCGCGGATGGACTTGGCCAAGCAACTTTGGTTGCTGTGGGAGGCGCGGTTGCATCCCAAGCTACATGATGCGGGGCAGGCGGCGAAATTGGAGCAAAGTTTACAGCGCGACATTGCGGCTTTGCCGCAGGCCGACCATGAGCGGGTGTGGCGGTTGCTGTTGAGTTTGGTGTTGGCGACGCTGCGCACCAACTGTTGGCAGCGGGGGGCAGAGGAGGCGTTGGCTTATAAGGTGAATCCGCGTTTGATTACTGCGCCGCTGGCCGAGCCGCGGCCGTGGCGGGAGATTTTTGTGCATCACCCATTAGTGGAAGGGGTGCATTTGCGTGGCGGGCCAGTGGCACGCGGTGGGTTGCGGCATAGTGATCGGGCGGGGGATTATCGGACGGAAGTGCTGGGCTTGATGCACACCCAAATGCGCAAGAACAGCATTATTGTGCCGCTGGGGGCCAAGGGGGGATTTTTGGTGCGGCAGCGTGGGGGTGATAGTGCGGGTGATGCGGCTGCCAACTATTCAGAAAAAGTTACGCGGGCGTATCAGCTTTTTGTGCGGGGGCTGTTGAGTGTGACCGATTGCTATGATGCCAAGGGGCGGGTGGTGGTGCCGCGCGCGGTGCGGCGGCTGGATGGCGATGACCCTTACTTGGTGGTAGCGGCGGATAAGGGCACGGCGAGATTTTCTGACACCGCCAATGCGTTGGCGCTGGAGGCAGATTTTTGGGAAGGGGTGCGTGGTGGATTTTGGTTGGGCGATGCGTTTGCCAGCGGTGGCAGCCAAGGCTATGACCACAAGGCGATGGGGATTACCGCGCGGGGGGCTTGGATTTCGGTGGAGCATCATTTGGCGAAACTGGAGGCTTTGCCAAGTGCGGCGCGGCCGATCACCATGGCCGGGATTGGCGACATGGGTGGCGATGTGTTTGGCAATGGGGCTTTGCAATCGCCGCATGTGAAGCTGGTGGCGGCATTTAATGGCAGCCATATTTTTATTGATCCCAGCCCTGATTGTGCAGTGAGTTTTGCGGAGCGCAAGCGGTTGTTTGTTGCTGGCAATGCTGCTGGTAAAGGTGGTTGGGAGCATTATGACGCGAAGAAAATAAGTGCCGGTGGTGGGGTGTGGCGGCGGGATGTTAAGGAGGTTAAGTTGAATGACCAACTGCGGGCGTTGCTGGAATTAAGTGGTGCAAGTGCGGCGCCGGAAGAAGTGGTGAAAGCGATTTTACGCTTGCGGGTGGATGTGCTGTGGAATGGCGGGATTGGGACTTATATTGCGGGTGCATATGAGGCGGATGCAGCGGTGGCAGACAAGGCCAATGATGCAGTGCGGGTGCGGGTGGGTGAGGTGCGGGCGCGGGTGATTGGTGAGGGTGGTAACCTTGGGATTACGCCGCGCGCGCGGGTGGAATTGGCGCTGCGTGGTGTGGCGCTGAACAGCGATGCGTTGGACAACAGTGCGGGGGTTTCGGCCAGTGACCATGAGGTGAACATTAAGATTTTATTGCGTTTGCTGGAGCGGGAGGGGGGCTTGGCGCCTGCGGCGCGGGCGAAGTTGCTGCGCGGGATGACTGAGGATGTTGCGGAGTTGGTTTTGCGGGATAACCATTTGCAAAATGTGGCGCTGAGTTTGATGGCCAGCGAGGATGCAGCGACCCATGCTGAATTGCAGCCGTGGCAGCAATTTTTGGTGCGTGAAGGGTGGCTGGACAAGGCGGTGGATGCTTTGCCGGCGGCGGCGGATTTGAGTGAAAGACCAGGTGGATTTTATTCGCGGCCAGAGTTATGTGCGTTGCTGGCGGGAACCAAACTTTGGCTGCGCGCCGAGCTGCTGCGCGACAAGGAACTGCTGGCGTGTGCGGCGGTGCGGCCTTTGCTGGAGCAGTACTTCCCCCCAGCGCTACGGCGGCACGCCAAGCTGATGGCGCGGCACCCGTTGGCGGCGGAGATTGTGGCGACGGTGCTGGCGAATATGGTGGTGAACCGGTTGGGGATTTTGGCGATTCGGCGCTTGAGCGAGGACTGCGATGTGGGTGCGGCGGCGGCGGTGCGGGCGTGTGTGGTGGCCTATGGTGTGGCGCGGCTGATGCCGCTGTGGGAGGAGTTGGATAGTTTGCATATGCGGAAGGTTACGCTGGACACTACGCTGCGGGTGATGCGGCGATTGCAGACTTTGACCACCTTTGTGGCGGGGTGGATTTTACGCCATGGCGAAGCGGTGGATGTGGACCGCTGGTTGAAGTGTTTGCATGGGCCTTGCAGCGAGATTTTCGGCCTGCTGCCGACGCTGCTGGCCAAGCGGGTGGAGATGACCCAATGGCAGCGCGAGTGGCGGGGCTTAGGGCTTCCAGCAGCGATGGCGGGGCAGTTGGCGGTGCTTTCACCGTTTGTGGTGGCACCTGATACTGTGCTGCTGCGTGAAGTAAGCCGCCAGCCGTTGGCCAAGGTTTTGACACTGCATTTGCAAGTGGGCGAGGCGCTGCGTTTGCCTGCGCTGGTGGGTAAAGTGCGGGCAATGCCGGTGCCCGACAAGTGGGCGCGGCAGGCGGTGCAGGCGATGGTGCAGGAATTGTTTTTACGCCAGCGGCGGCTGACTGAGCGGTTGCTGCGCAAAAATAGCGATGTGCCGAGTTGGCTGGTGGTGTGTGGGGAGGCTTGTCGGCGGTATCATGGGTTAGTGGATAACTTACTGGCCGAGCCGATTTTGACGGTGGCGATGTTGAGTGTGGTGCTGGGGCGGTTGCGCGAACTTGAAGGTTAACGTGTTTAGCGGTTGGGGGCGTTTTTGAGGGCGAAGGGGAGGAGGATGAGGCCGATGACCACCGTAAGCCAGAGCACGAACAGGCGGATAAGGGCGGTGGCGAGCACGGCGGCGAGCAGTGGGGTGCCGAACATTTTGAGCAGGCCGGCCATGGCGAGTTCGGCGCCGCCGACGCCAGCGGGCATCATGGAAAGAAAGCCGCCCATGGTGCCCAGTGTGATGACGGCGGTGCCTTGGGCGAGGGTGAGCGGGTTGCCCATCGCGGTAACCAGATGGGCGACGCCCCAGCCGACCAAGCCCCAGCCAACAAAGCTGAGGAGGATGGTTTTGCCCATAATCCGCCAACCGAGCACTTGGCTGCTGGTATGATTAAGGCGCAGCAGGCGGGCGAAGAGCTTAGGTTTGCGGCGGCCAATGGTTACGTAAATAAACTTTAAGATACGGCGCATGATTTTGGGGCCAGCGAGGCAGTATATGAGAAGAGCTATCAGGCCGCTGGCGAGTGTTACGCCAAGCAATTGCAAGGCAGGATGGTGGAGGAAAATAAGTGCGGCGCAGGCGAGGGCGGACATAGCGATGGCATCGGAGAGGAAGTCCATCGCGATGAGGGGGAAGGTGCGAGAGTAGGACAGGCCGTGGTATTGCTTGAGCAGCCACAGGCGAATGGCAGTGCCGACTTTGCCCGGTGTGGGCAGCAGGGCGTAGCCAACCGAGTAATAGTAGGCCATCCGCCAGAGTGGGACGGGGAGGTTGAGGGCCTTGGCGGCGACGTGGTAGCGGAAGAAGCGGAGAATGCTTTCAATAATGGTGGCCAGTGCCAGCCAGCCCACTGCGGCCCATGGTAGCTTGGTGGCGTGGGTGGCGACCATGCTTTCGTGACTGGTGAAGAGCGTGATGGCGACGGTGATGGCGACCGTGAGGGCCACCAAGGCGATGCCGTAGCGCTCGGCCTTTTTGGCCAAGGCGGGGGAGAAGGTGTAGGATTTTTTCATTTATTTTTGGGATGAGGGAAGGACGTAACCGACTTTTTGTTTGGTGGCTTGGAGGGTTTTTTCGGCAGTTGCTGAGGCTTTTTCGGCGCCTTTTTGCAGGAGGTTTTGCAGTTCGGCTTTATCGTTGATGTAGCTGTTATAGGCGGTTTGGAGTTTCTCAAGCTTGCTGGCAACGGCTTCGGCGGTGGCGGTTTTCAGGGCGCCGTATTGCTGGCCTTGGAATTGTTGCACCACTTGTTGCGGAGTTTGATTATTGAGGCTGGCGAAGATGTCGATCAGGTTAGCGAGGCCGGGTTGTTCTTGCGGGTTGTAGGCGATGGTGGCCAAGCTATCGGTGACCGCGCGGGTGATTTTTTTGGCGGCAGAGGCGGGGGCATCGGTGAGCAAAATAGTACCGGGGCCGGGGCGGGATTTGGACATTTTACGGTTGGGTTCTTGCAAGTCCATCACCCGTGCACCAACTTGGGGAATAATTGCTTTGGGGATGGTAAAGGTAGGGCCGTAGAGATTGTTGAAGCGCGTGGCAATGTCGCGGGTGAGTTCGACGTGCTGAAGTTGGTCGTCTCCAACTGGAACATGTTGGACTTGATGGAGCAGGATATCTGCGGCCATTAATACGGGATAATCAAATAAACCGACATTGATGTTATCGCTTTGACGTTGAGATTTATCCTTATATTGCGTCATGCGCTCCAGTTCGCCCATTTGGGTGAAGCTGTTGAGAATCCAAGCCAGTTCGGTATGTTGGGGTAAGTGGGATTGGGCAAAAATAGTACACTTAGCAGGATCAAGCCCCATAGCGAGGTAATAGGCAAAGATACCTAAAGTATTGGTGCGCAAATCTTCGGGATTCGGGCGACTAGTGATGGCGTGATGGTCGACGATACAAAAGGTGGCTTGATGGCTATCTTGAAAGGCCACAAAAGGCTGAAATACACCAATAAGATTGCCCAAAGTGGGCTGGCCAGACGGCTGCACGCCGGAGAAGGAGGTTGGTTTGCTCATGGGATGGTTATATGCGAAAATTAGGAGTTCTACCACCCATTCACTTGCAAAAAGCTACTTACAACCTATACTTTTGTATGCCCTGTTTGGCGAAACATCAGAATGGTGGGAATCCCTGCCAGTGTTTCGCACCTCAGAGATAAGGAGGAAACATGGGTGAATTTTTGATTGTAGGAGGTCTGGTCGCTCTCATTCTGTTCACGTTGTGGGCAGTTAATAGCGGCTAATCTTACGAAGCGATGCCGCTCTGTTCTGACAGGGCGGCATCGTTGTTTTTAATAGGGGATTGTGGAAAACGGAATTATCAGTTATAAGCGGGCTACGAGTGAATTAACGCAAATGAAAGCGGTGCGGTAGGCGGGTGCGGATGGCGGCGGGCAATGTAAAGCCCAAGCGGTTCAGAAACTTATCCCTTACAGAAGCGGCGCAGAAACAAAAGGGAGAATGTGAGATGTTCACAATTTACAAAAAGAGTATTGAATGGGGCGGCAAGCAATTGACGCTGGAAACCGGCAAAATGGCGCGCCAAGCCGATGGTGCGGTGCTGGTAACTTACGGCGAGACTGTGGTGCTGGGCACCTGTGTGTTTGCTAAGGAGCCCAAGGCGGGCGTGGATTTCTTTCCGCTGACGGTGAACTATCAGGAAAAGTTTTATGCCGGTGGGCGCATCCCCGGTGGTTTTAAGAAGCGTGAGGGCCAGCCCGGTGAGCGCGAAGTGCTGGTGAGCCGCTTGATTGACCGGCCAATCCGCCCGCTGTTTGCCAAGGGTTTTAAGAACGAAACCCAAGTGGTGACGCAGGTTTTGCAATACGACAACGAAAACGAAGCCGACATTGCGGCGATGGTGGCGGCGAGTGCTGCGCTGACGCTGAGCGGTGTGCCGTTTATGGGGCCGATTGGTGCCGCCCGCGTGGGCTTGATTGACGGCACGCTGGTGCTGAACCCCACGGTGAGCGATCAGGCCAACAGTCAGCTTGATTTGGTGGTGGCGGGCACGCAAGAAGGCGTGCTGATGGTGGAAAGTGAAGCCAAAGAATTGCCCGAAGATGTAATGCTGGAGGCGGTGATGTTTGGCCACGAGCGGATGCAGAAGGTGATTAAGGCGATTTTGGAACTGCAAAGTGCAGCGGCCAAGCCAGCTTACACCATGAAGGAAACCGCCGACACCGCGCACCTTGAGAAGACGCTGGAGAAGGAATTTGGTGCCAAGATTGTGGCGGCCTATAAAATTCAGGAAAAGCAGGCCCGCCGCCAAGCGTTGGATGCTTTGAAAGCCGAGGCGGTGCTGGCCCATGCTGGCCCTGAGGAAACGCGTGATTCTGCATTGGCCGATACGGTGGGTAAACTGATTAAGCACATGGAAGCCGATGTGCTGCGCCTTGACGTGCTGAAGAAAAAGGTGCGGTTGGATGGGCGCAAGCCAGCGGATATCCGGCCGATTGTGTGCGAGGTGGATGTGCTGCCGCGCACCCACGGCAGCGCGCTGTTTACTCGTGGCGAAACCCAAGGGTTGATTGTGGCGACGCTGGGCACCGGCCAAGATGAGCAGATTATTGACGTGATGGAAGGTGAGAGCAAGCAGCGCTTCCTTCTGCACTATAACTTCCCACCCTTTAGCGTAGGCGAAACCGGCCGCATGGGCGCGCCCGGCCGCCGCGAAATTGGCCACGGTAAGTTGGCATGGCGGGCGATTAATCCGATTTTGCCCACTGCCGAGCAGTTCCCCTATACCATTCGGTTGGTGAGCGAGATTTTGGAGAGCAATGGTTCGAGTTCGATGGCCACCGTGTGTGGGTCTTCTATGGCATTGATGGCCGCCGGTTGCCCGCTGCCGCGCCCGATTGCCGGGATTGCGATGGGCTTGGTGAAAGAAGGCAAAGACTATGTGGTGCTGAGCGACATTATGGGTGACGAAGACCACCTTGGCGACATGGACTTTAAAGTGGCCGGCAGCAGCGAGGGGATTACCGCGTTGCAGATGGACCTTAAAATCACCAGCATTACCCGCGACATTATGGCCGAGGCGCTGGAGCAGGCGCATGCGGGCCGCTTGCATATTTTGGGCAAGATGGCCAAGGCGATTGAGGCACCACGCGGCGAAATTAGCGACTTTGCCCCCGCGATGGAAACCATTATGATTGATAAGGATAACATTCGGGTGTTGATTGGTAAGGGTGGTGAGACCATTCGCGGCCTGTGCGAGCAATACAACTGCACGATTGACATTGATGACAATGGCAAGGTGGTGGTGGCGAGTGTGAGCCGCCCGCAAATGAAGCAGTGTTTGGCGCACATTGAGAACATGTTTGCCAAGCCCGACCTTGGCAGCGTTTATGCAGGCACAGTGCTGAACACCACCGACTTTGGCGCATTTGTAAGCTTTATGGGCGGTAAAGAGGGCTTGGTGCACGTCAGCGAAGTGGTGCCCGTGCGCCTTGGCCACATTACCGATGTGCTGCAAAGTGGCGACGCAGTGACCGTGAAGGTGATTGACCTGGATGACCGCGGCAAAGTGCGCCTGACCGTGAAGGACATTGACCAAGAAGGTGTGGTGGCCGAGCGGATTGCCAGTGTGATTGCCAGCGGCGGCAGCCCCAAGCGCGAGCGTGCTGAGGGGGATGAGAATCGCGGCAACCGTGATGGTGGTGGCGACCGTGGGCGTGGGCGCGACCGTGACCGTGGGCGGGGTGGGCGTGGGG
>RFNJ01000166.1 GCA_009927255.1 Pseudomonadota bacterium
TCCGCCGCACGGCCAAAATGCCCACCACTCGCCGTAGGCAAATAAATCGGGCGGTTGAGATTGAGGTGGGTGATGATGCCGCGGGGGGTGAGGCGGAAGCTGTAGTTGATGGCTTTTTCGATTTGGTCTTCGGGCACTTTGCCGGTGCCGAAAGTTTCCACATACACCGCCAGCGGTTGGGCGATGCCGATGGCGTAGGCCAACTGGATTTCGCACTTGGTGGCAAGCCCTGCGCCACCACGTTTTTGGCCAAGTAGCGGGCGGCGTAGGCGGCGGAGCGATCTACCTTGGTGGGGTCTTTGCCGCTAAACGCTCCACCACCGTGGCGGGCAGCGCCGCCGTAGCTATCGACGATAATTTTGCGCCCGGTAAGGCCGGTATCGCCCGCCGGGCCGCCGAGCACGAAGCTGCCGGTGGGGTTGACGAGGAAGCGGGTTTGCGGGGTTATCCAGCCCTGCGGCAATACCGCTTGCCACGCGTGGCGGATAATCTCTTCCAACTGCTTTTGGCTGGCATGCGGGGCGTGTTGATGACTGACCAACAGGGTGTTGGCGGCCACCGGTTGGCCGTTGCGGTATTGCACCGTGATTTGCGATTTGGCGTCGGGCCGTAGCAAAACTTCGCCTGCTTTGCGGGTTTTTTCCAGATACTGCAGCACCGCGTGGGCGTAGTGGATGGGGGCGGGCATCAGCTCGGGCGTTTCGGTGCAGGCGTAGCCGTACATCAGGCCTTGGTCGCCCGCGCCTTCGCTGTCGCGGCTGCCGGCGTCTACCCCCTGCGCGATTTCTGCCGATTGGGCGTGCATTTTGTTGAGAATTTGCACGTTGGTGCTATCAAAGCCTTCGTTGTGGCCTTCTACGTAGCCGATGTTGGCGATGGTTTGGCGCAGCATAGGTTCCAAGTTGGGCGTAGCAGTGCTGCGGAATTCTCCGCCCAAGCAGGCGAAGTTGGTGGTGACGAGGATTTCGGAAGCAACGCGGGCGGCGGGGTCTTCGGCCAAGTAGGCGTCGAGAATTGTGTCGGAGAGTTGGTCGGCGAGTTTATCGGGGTGGCCGCTGGAGACGGCTTCGGAGGTGAGGAGGAAATTTTTGCTTTGCATGGGAAGTGACTATACGCCGTTGCGTTGCCTACGCAAGGCTGATTGACGGCGCGCTTGCACTGTGGAAGGTTGGCGCCATGCGTGCAGTGCAGTGCTTTGAGTATCTTCGGGATGGCCGCGTGGCGGGGCGGCTGGATGTGCAGGATACGGGAGATTTTGCGGCGGTGGAGGGGTTGCTGGCTGCCTGCCAGCAGGCAGCAGCAGCGGTAGATGAAATGGTTGAGCAATACCACAGCCAAGCGCTGCCGTGGGTGGTGAGTATTCGGCTGGGTGGCGAGGAAGAAGGGCGGGCGATGAACCGCGATTTTCGCGGCAAAGACTATGCCACCAACGTGCTGAGCTTTGGCCATGATGGCCCACTGGAAGAAGGCTTTGAGGAAGATGATGCCTATGTGGGGGATATTTTTATTTGCATGCCGGTTATCATCGCGGAAGCCGCTGAACAGGGCAAAAGCGTGGCCGACCATTTGCGGCACATGGTGGTGCATGGTATGTTGCATTTGGTGGGTTATGACCACGAAGACCCAACAATGGCCAAAGCCATGGAAGCGCTGGAAATTGAAATTTTGGCAAGTTTAAAAGTGGCAAACCCCTATGCAGATATGGCTTAAAAATTTACAGACCGGATGGGCGCAGCCAAACATATGGCAAATAATGCTGGTGGGGGCCATGGCAACGCTGGGTTTTGCGCCGTTTGGCCTTTGGCCGCTTGGGCTGCTAAGTTTGGCAATGCTGGCGTTGTGGGCTAAAAATTCAGCCAGCTGGCACCAAGCCGCCGGGCGGGGTTTTGGCTGGAGTTTGGGGTTGCAGGTGAGTGCGTTTTATTGGCTGCCGTGGGCGTTTTTTAAGGACAGTGATGGCAGCTGGTTGGCGGCGATTGGGGGTGGAATTCCAGCAGTTTTGGGCATTGCTTTGGTGGGGAGTGCTGGCTATGTTTTGGCGATTTTATTTGGGTGGTTTTTGGGTCGGAAATGGGATTTATTTAGGGGTTGGTTGGGGTTTGGTTTGGGGGTGGTTTTGGTGTGGATGGCGGTGGAAGTGGTGCGGGGTTTGTTTCCGCTTGGGTTCCCGTGGTTGCCGCTGGGGGCGATGTGGGCCACCACGCCGAGCTTGATGCAGCTGGCGAGCTTGGTGGGAGTGTGGGGGATGAGCGCGGTGTTACTGGTGCTGGCGCTGTTGCTGGCCAGTGGGCGGCGACAGGCGTGGTGGGCGGCGGCGGTGATTTTGCTGGCGGTGCAGGGCTTTGGGCTGTGGCGTTTGCAGCAAGTGGTGGTGGCAGAGGATGAAGTTTATGTGCGGCTGGTGCAGCCCAATATGACCAGCCCGCTAAAGTGGGATGCGGCGGGGCGGTTGGTGGCTTTGCGCCATACATTGGCGGTGATGGCGGCAGAACCCAATATGCCAGCAACGGTGGTGATGCCGGAGACGGCGGTGGCGTTTTATTTGGACTTAGAGCCGGAGGTGCGGGCAGAGGTGGCGGGGACGTTGGCGCGTGGCAGTGCGCTGGTGACGGGGACGATTCGGCGTGAGGATGAACAGGGACAGGCGACGCGCTACTTTAACAGCATTGGCGTGCTGAACTTTGATGGGCGGTTGGGGGAGGTTTATGACAAACAGTTGCTGGTGCCGTTTGGGGAATATATTCCTTTCCGTGGTTGGCTTGAGGCGATTTTGCCCAGCCCGCTGCGCACCATTAGCCAAAGCCGCCTTGATTATACCCATGGCCAGCTTGACCCACGCATTATGACGCCCGCTGGGGTGGCGGTGGCGCTGGTGTGTTATGAAGGGATTTTTCCGTGGTTTGTGGCGCGGCACAGCGCGGGGGCGCGCTACTTGCTGAATGTGACCAATGACAATTGGTTTACGGGGACGATTGCGTTGTATCAGCACTCTGCGTTGGCGCGGCTGCGGGCGGTGGAGACCGGGCTGCCGTTGGTGCGGGTTGCTAACACCGGCTTGACAGTGGTGTATGACGGGATGGGGCGGGAGGTGGTGCGGTTGCCGATTAATACCGCAGCGAGTGTGGATGTGCGGTTGCCGCCGCGGGTTGGATTTTAGGGTTTTTTTGGGTTGGGTGTTGGTGGGGGGGGCGTAGAAAATTACAACTTATGATTGTATTCATACGACATTATGCTATTGTGCTGGGCGACAGAAAGACTATAAGCGAGGACTATAAGCACGGCAGATGGCAAAAAAACACGACCCGATTGACTTGCATGTGGGGCAGCGCTTGAAGTTGCGCCGCACCATGGCGGGACTGAGCCAAGAAAAGTTGGGCACGGCGGTGGGTGTAACCTTTCAGATGGTGCAGAAATATGAGAATGGCAGCTGCCGCGTGGGGGCCAGCCGCTTGATGAAAGTGGCCAAGGCGCTGGATGTGCCAGTGAGTTGGTTTTTTGATGGCTTTAAGGGCAGTATGCCCGCTGGGTTAACCGTGGCCGAGGAAAAGAAAGCGCTGGACGAAAGCCTGATGAGCAGCCGCGAGACAGTGGAGTTGCTGAAAGCCTATTACCAACTGCCTGAGGCGGTGCGCAAGCATGTGTTGGGGATGGTGAAGGGGTTGGATGGGGAGAAGGGGTGAAGGTTGTTAAGGATATTGAGGGTGTTAAGAATGTTAAGGTGTTGAGGGAGGTAGGGGGTTTGAGGATGCAGGAGTGGGGTGGGGGGTTGTGGTTGGGGCTTGAGCGCCCCATATGGTTAGTATCAATAGGAGGGTATGGAGATGAGTAAGACAGTGAGACAGCCAGTTAATATAAATGATGCCGACCGCTTTTTGAAGGCTTTGAACCCTAAACTGGATTATACACCTAAGGCTGGAGATTTTATTCTTGACCAAAATGGTAACATGATCGTTTTTGAAGATGGTGATTTACAATGTGAGGTGGAAATTAAGTAGCCTGAAGGTGATAAGATTGAGCGGTAAGGCGATACGGGGCTAATCCTCGAGTTTGAGGGTGATTTGGCGTTCTTTTTCGGCGTAGGCGCTGACTATGGTGCTGACCAGCGGATGGCGGACGACGTCGGATTCGTGGAATTTGATGATGTCGATGTCGCGGAGGCCTTCCAAGGTTTCCAGTGCATCTTTGAGGCCGTTGCGGGTGCCGCGGGGGAGGTCGGATTGGCTGGAGTCGCCCGTGACAAACATCCGGCTGCCTTCGCCCAGGCGGGTGAGGAACATCTTCATTTGTTGGGGGGTGGTGTTTTGCGCCTCATCCAGCAGCATGACGCAATCGCGCAGGGTGCGGCCGCGCATGTAGGCGAGTGGCGCGATTTCGATTTGGCCGGTTTCGCGCATTTTTTGCCATTTTTCGCGGCCAATTGTATCATCAAGTGCATCGAACAGCGGGCGTAGGTAGGGGTCGATTTTTTCTTCGAAAGTGCCAGGGAGGAAGCCCAAACGCTCGCCAGCTTCGAGAACAGGACGGGTGAGCACCAGTTTTTTGACTTGCTTGCTGATGAGCAGGTGCACCGCTTGGGCGGCGGCGAGGAAGGTTTTGCCGGTTCCGGCTGGCCCCACACCAAACACCAGCGTGTGCTTTTGCAGCGCGGCGACGTAGGCATTTTGGGTGCCGCTGCGGGGGGTGATTTTGACCAGCGGGGTGGTGATGGTGGTGTTGCCGTTGAGGAGATCGGCAGCGCGGAGGCGGCCACCGATGAGGCCATCGGAGAGGCGCAGTGCAGCTTCGACTTGGGCGGGGCTAAGGGTGATGCCGTTTTTGAGCAGGTCGGCCAAGTCTTCCAGCACCGCTTTGGCGCGCGAGGTTTGTTCGGGGGGGCCGAAAATGGCGAGTTGGTTGCCACGGGCGACCAGTTGGACGCCGAGGGTATCTTCGATGAGTTGGAGGTGGACGTCGTGGTGGCCGCAGAGATCTTGCAGCAATTGGTTGCTTGAAAACGTGAGCTGGAGCGGCGATGGTTGGGCGGCAGGTTTGGGGGCGGTGGCGGGGGGTTTGGCCATGGAAGTTAGCTTAGCCTATTCCACCATTTTTCCCAACAGGGATTTTGGGCCCGCGTGGGTGATGTGGACTTGGACGGTTTGGCCGATGGGCATTTGCTGCGGGGTGAGGGTTGGGCTGACTTCCACATTCACGGGGATGTTGTGCGGGTTGCGGCCGCGTAGTTGGTGCGGGCGGCCCCCTTGGCCTTC
>RFNJ01000074.1 GCA_009927255.1 Pseudomonadota bacterium
TACGTATAATTATTTTTGGGAGTAGCTATAGCTGTTTGGATGGTCCAAAACCCCGCAAAACTTTGGTTTCGCGGCTCAAATCAGCGCAGAGATCCTCCATCGCCCGTTCATGCGCCCCCATTGAAAGCAACAACTGTTCAAGGTCGTGCAAAGCGCTATCTTTGCTGCTATCAGTGCTCATGGCTTTCCCCCTACCGCACCATGGTCGAAAGCACCCCCATCCGCTGCAAAGCCCGCAGCCGCAGTTGCGGCGTCAGTTGCGGTTGTTCCAAAAGTTTAGCGGTATAGGCCCGCGCCGCCATGCTGTCATTTTCACGCTGGGCGGTGAGTGCCAGCAGCTCTAGCGCCAACGGATAAGTCGCTTGCGCCTGCATCGCATCGCTGGTTAGTTCAGCCAGCAGCCCCTTAGCCGCCGCATCATCATGGCCCAGCAGGACAATTGCGGCATTCAGTTTGGCCAAGTTGGCCAACCACGCGGGTTGGGCGCTGTCGTTATACACCAGTGCGTAGGCTTTGGCTTTTTCAGCGGGCTTGTCTTGCAGTTCGGCTTGGGTAAACGCTGCCAACGTGCGGTAGCCGCCGTGGGCGCCTTGCAAAAATTCAGTCAGTTTGGCGCGGCGGGCGTCGTTGTTATCCAATTTTGAAAACTCATACCACTCCGCCGCCAACGTGCGAGCACGGTGCTGTTGCCATGCCTGCCAAGCTTGGTTGGCTGCCACGGCCAGCAGCAGGGCACACAGGCTGGTAATGAGGAGCACGCGGTAGCGCTGCCAAAAGTTAAGCAAACGGTCTTGCTGCAACGCGGCATCCACTTCCGCCAAGAAAGCTTGGGTGGTTTTTTCGGCTTGGGCATCGGCGTTTGGATGGGTGGGGGAGGGCGCCGCCACAGCTTTGCCAGCAGCGGATGCCATGGGAGGGCGTGGAGTTTTGCCTTTACGAGTTGCCATGCTGCTTATTTACCCTGTTTTGCGGCGGTTGCGTAGCCCCATGAACCATAACAATGCTTAGCATTTACGCGGCGCCTTGTGCAGCGGTTTGGCCAAACGCCTTCATGGCCAGCGGTGTAGCCACCCGCCCGCGTGGGGTGCGTTGAATGTAGCCAAGCTGGAGCAAGTAGGGTTCCACCATATCTTCCAGCGTATCTTCGCTTTCGCCGGTGCTGGCTGCCAGCGTGCCAAGGCCCACCGGCCCGCCACCAAAGCGCCGCACCAGCGCTTCCAGGTAGCGGTGGTCGTTTTTATCCAAGCCACTGTCATCCACCCCCAGCCGTGCCAGCGCGTGTTGGGCCATCTTCAGGCTGATTTTTGCCTCTCCCCCTACCACCGCAAAATCGCGCACGCGGCGCAGCAAGCGCCCCGCAATGCGCGGCGTGCCACGGCCGAACGACGGGCAGGGTGTGGTGGTGACCGACATTTTTTCGGAGGGATCGG
>RFNJ01000035.1 GCA_009927255.1 Pseudomonadota bacterium
CGACCCTAACCCGCCCAAGATTTTATCTTCCAACTACTATACCCATGCTGGCTTGGGAGATAATTTAATCACCACATTTTCAGAACATATAACAACCACAGGAATATTATCATGAGTTTACCAAAAACACAGTGGAGATATTTGGGAGTTGTATCTTGTAGCGCAGCAAATACAACAACAATTATCGAGAGAATTTACAATTTGGGATTAGGCACAACCTATCCCGATAGTTCACCAAGAACTCCCGGCAGCGGTTCTGCCGGAACATACAACCTTGTGTCCAGCGGCACAACCAGAGTATTGCACATTGATCCATCTGTACGTACCATAAACAACAAAATAGTGTTGTGTGCGGATACTGGTGGTACTGTGAGTTTACCTAATGGAGCAGCTAGATTACCAACAATAGCGAGTGGAGAAACTGGTTTCGCATCCAATAAAGCCGGATCATGGTGGGGTAGTAGTGGTGGCACCGGTTATCCACCAGTTGACGGTTCTGGTAGATTCACAATATTTTCCACCATCATAAAAAATCCCGGAAATTATTCTCATTGGACCGCTGTTAATCCTTTTACTAGCGGCTCTTTTTACGGATACTATCGATCCTTACTTACAACCAGTTCAGGATTCACGGGCAACGTTTATGTTTATGAGTCAAGTGATTGTTTGGCTGTGGCTTTTGTTGGTTCACAAAATTATTTCCTTTTGGCAGGAGCAATAATTGATCCTGAGAGTCCTGACACAACATTGGATAGTGAGAGTGATGGTAAATTGTATGGAATAATTACTGCAGCATTTGGTTCTGGATGGATAGACAATATTGTATCAAATACTCATTACACCGGTGTTTCGTCCATGAGAAATCAAATGACTTCCTCAATTTTTTTACCAAACTCATCAAATATTTTAAGAATAACACCAATAACATGGAGTATTCCTGTTTATTCCATTCCTTATGATCAAGGTCCTTATGGAGGGGTTAATACTTCAAGCGTAGGCAATTTAAATTCTAATTTATTGAATGGTTCAGCAATGTTCACACGATCCGGCAGACTAGTAAAAATTCCCATAACTTATCGATCATTAACTTCTGGTCACACGCTAGGAAGATTACGAGATATTTATCTGTTCAGCAATTCACGACTTCCAAGACGATTGATGAACGGCAATGTTCCGCTTGGCTATGCGTTTGGTCCTAGCGATAGTAATGATGTTAACTGTTTATTTCTGGAGCATTAATATGGAAATACAATATGACGGTAGGGTTGTGGTAGTGAGAAATTACGCCACCAAAGAAGAGTGCGACTTATTAACAAAATGGGCCATGGAAGCCGTGAAAGAAGACCAATTTGTCGATGGCGTGAGCGGCAATTGGGACACTAAAGAATTCACAAGG
>RFNJ01000115.1 GCA_009927255.1 Pseudomonadota bacterium
AGAAGCTTAGATTTTGCGAGATGAGCGCTTGCGAATCCGCAAAATCAAGCTATCTGGAATCCAGCTTACACTTAACAAACTACAAATTCAGCCACAAAACAGGACACAGACGACAAACATACATCTCTTTCAATAGCTTATTCTGCCACTTTTCATTGTACATAAAACCCGCTATATAAACGCGCTCATGCGCCTCCCCCTGCTCCTCATCACCATCTGCGCCGCCCTCATCACCAGCGCCGCGGCCCAACCCACCTTTCATAAAACGTGGGATTACCCCCCCTTCGGCGCCAACGAAGTCGCACTCTACCAAGCCATGGAAGGCACCTGCAACAAATTCCAAACCCTCCCCCCCAGCCGCACGCTAAATGGCAAAAAAATCTTTGGCACCATCGGCCAATGGCAAAAAATCTGCCAGCAAGCGCTGGCGCACACGCCGGATAAACTCGAAGCCTTCCTGCAACAACGCCTCACCGCACTCCCCGCCAATCAAGGCAAATTCACCGGCTACTATAAGCCGGTGTTGGAAGGCTCACGCAAGCGCCACGGCCCCTATCAAACCCCACTGGTTGCCCGTCCGAAAGACCTTGCTATCTGCAACGGCCAAACCGGCCAGCTCAAGCCCAACGGCGCCTGTCGCAACCCCTACCCCACCCGCGCCGAAATCGAATCCAACCTGCAAGATTACCAAGTTATCTTGTGGCTGAAAGACCCCGTCGACGCCTACTTTCTCCACATCCAAGGCAGCGGCACGGTGGAACTCGACGACGGCAGCGTCACCCACGTTGGCTTCGCCGCCAAAAACGGTCACCCCTACGTGGCGATTGGCAAAGTGCTGAAAGACATGGGCGAACTCACTGGCACCATCAACGCCGATAAAATCCGCAACTGGCTCAAGGCCAACCCCACTCGAAATGACGAAGTCCTCCACGCCAACCCCAGCTTTATTTTCTTCCGCGAAAGCGCGCAAGAATCGCCCGGCGCCTTCGGCATTCAGTTAGTGGCAGGCCGCAGCTTGGCGGTGGATAAATCCCACGTCCCACTTGGCCTCCCCGTCATCGTTAAAACCCAAAACACCCACGATAACACCCCCTGGCAGCGCATCATGTTCGCCCACGATGTCGGCAGCGCGATCAAAGGCCCAGCAAGGGGCGATATCTACTTCGGCCACGGCCCCCTAGCAGGAGAACGTGCGGGTGACCAAAACGCCCCCGGCACCCTCCAAATCCTCGTCCCCACCGAAAATCTAAACAAATAGAAACGCCCCCCTGAAGGGGGCGTTTCCAATGCTTGTGGCTGGTGCGTTAGTAAGCCCACCAGCGGCCATCGGGCCGCGGGTGAAGCATCATTTCCTGACCATTCTTGAAGATCAGGTCGCAGCTATGCGTCCACGCCGTTGCCGCCGTGGTTACGTAGTGCTGCACCAGCGGGGTTGCCACACCCACGCCACGCACATGGCGGCCAATATAGCCGCTGTGGTAGTGGCCAATGGTAGCAGGCATACCCACCACACTGGCTTGCCGTTCGCGCCCGCTAAAGCGCGGCGTGTCGCCATGCCCACCCACCGAAACCCGCCGTGGCGCGGTCAGTGGCCGAACAATGGCTTCCTTGCGGCCGGGGTAGCGCATGCGGTCGGGGTCTACCCCCAGCGCATCCGCGTGCTCGGCCACAAAGGTTTCCAAAAACCACGCTACCGGGTCAAGCTCGTGCGGGTTTACCACACTCACGCTCTTGCTCAGTTTCTGCCGCATAATCTGCAGCATCATCTCAGCAAACAGCATCATGTTGCGGTCGTCTTTGGGCCAGTTCAGGCTGTTCAGCTCGTCCTCAATCCACTTGGGGTGGTTGGCGGCAAGCACAAACAGCGTGCTATCTGGTACGGCATTGCTCATCCACAACAGTTCTGCTGCGGCAAGGTTCAGTTCGCCGTGCAGGCTGTTAAAGCTGGCATCCCACACCTTCAGTTTCGCCAGCAAGGCGTCTAAAGGCTTGGGGTAGGCCAATTCTTTGCGGATCAGGCTCAGGGTGCTGTGCTCCCTGAAGATGCGTGTCAGCATGTCCCGTGCCTTAAACGGATTCACGCTGGTGCCATTCACAAAGTCATGCAGCATAATATGCCCCGGATTCAGTTGGGGCATGATGCCACTTTCGCCAAAGTAGGCTTGGCGAACAACTGGTGATGTAAACCCGCAGTGCCAATCAGGCAGCACGGCGGTATCCACCACGTCATAGGCTGGCTTCACGCCGTTGGGTGTTACTTTCAGGGCAACCAAACGCCCCTGCTGCTTCACCACGTCGTAAAAGTTGCCGGTGCCCATTACGTCCACCACGTCGCGCATGAAAGGCACGCCGTCGCGGGCAAAGTCTACCACCACAAAGCCATAGCTGTGGTTCAGCTCGGCCAGGCTGCCCTGTTGCGAAGGCAGCCCCAAGTTGTCGATGGTGTACTTGGGCTTGGTCAGTGCCATGCTGGTCATGAAGCACTTGGGGTATTGGTCGCCCGCAGTAAGGCCCGCGTGCGGCCGGTGTGCCATTTCCAGCATCGGGGCACCCACAATGGTCAGCTGCGCCGGGTCACGTTGCAGACTGTCCAAAGTTTGTGGCGTAAAGTAGCTGGAAAGCCGCGTTGGCAGCATCCGAAAAATTGCCAGCTTCACGCCTTCCCAAGTCATGTCACGCAGCACCATGTGGCCTTCCAGTTGGCGGGGGAACGTCCCCTCCAGCCGCCCGCCGCTGGTGCGCACGGCACCAAAGGCAATCGGCAACACCAGCAGGGCATAGCGCCGCTTCAGCACCGTTTCCTGATACTTCAGCCACTGCAACAAAGCCAGATAGGTCGGCTCGTTCAGATAGCTGTCAAACTGCGCACCACTCACCACAATGCCATCGTAGTCCTTCAAGGTGGCATAGTTGAATTCGTAGCGGCTCAGTTCTTCACGCACTGCGGCAAATTGGCTGAAGTGTGCCACTTCACCACGGGTACGGTACAGCAACTCTGGCAAGCTGCCATCGCGCTGCTTCACGCGCCAGCTGCGCAGCAGTTTGGCCGCAGCATATACATCGTCAACCGATGCATATCCCAGCGGCTCAAGCGCCCGCAACAAGCTTTCATCGGTCTGGTAGCGCCCGGCATTGTTAAACACACGGGCAAAAGCCAGATACCTTTCGGCAGTCATTTTTGCCATTTTGGGCGCCTTGCTAGGCTTAGCTTGGTGCACCTTCTGGCCACGCTTCACGGCTGTTTTCTGCACGTTGGTCATGGTCGTCTCCAGGGGGTTAGGTCAAGCCAAAGGCTTGACTTTGCAGTCACGCACTTCTACTATTCCAGCTACGGGTAGTCCCGTCCAAGTTAACGCTTGGCTTCTGATGTCTGCTACACACACGCATCATACGGAAAGGGGGTAACCCCTTTCTCTTATTCCGCATTGTAAACATCTTTTGGTTTTCAGTTCCGTGTCCCAGTTTGGCACCCAAAAGCACAACCAACCAAAGCACAGCAACCCTTGCGGGTTTTCTGCACGCCAGTGGGTTATTCAAGATTTTAGGTCAACTGTTGCCCCGATGGGGCAAAGTTAAACTCGCTCGACCATGGTTCAGGTCGCTCGCCGGTTTTAAGCCGACTAAACGCTTGCCTTTGATGCCTCTGCTACACGCCCGCCATGCTACCCAAGCTATTGTGCAATGCAATAGGTTTGCTAACTATTTCAAAGAAATAAAATATTTGACGCCCCCCACCCTCGCCCCCTATCATCATTAAATCACCCGCACATCATCCATCATCAGTCAGTCCAGCAAAAAGGCCAAACTTGCCATGCCCGCCACCACACACACCACCGCTCCCCGTTACCCACTCGCCACCAACCCCACCATCTTCGGTAAAATTCTGCGCGGCGAAATACCAGCCAAAGTGGTGCTAGAAGATGATAAAGCCATCGCCTTCCACGACATCGCCCCCAAAGCCAAAGTCCACGTCATCATCATTCCCAAGCAGCACATGCAGTGCCTGCGCTGCATGGAAGCCGCAGATGCCGACCTGATGGCCCATCTGCTGCAATTCGCCAACCAAGTGGCCGATAAATTGGGGGTCAAGCACAGCGGCTACCGCCTCATCACCAACGCGGGCGAAGGCGCAGGCCAAACCGTCCCCCACCTCCACTTCCACCTCCTCGCCGGCCCCAACCTCCCCGCTCTCTAAACATCTATGCAACCCCTAGGGTTTACAACTTAACCCAAAACTATGCACAAATGCCACAGGGGATTCATACCCCCTGCGCATTTTTCTTGATCTCCTTAAATGTCTTACAAATTATACGTAAAACAATCCGAAGGGAGAAGTTAAACATGTCACTCAAACTGCTCACAGGCCTGATTGTCGCCATGATGATGCTTGTCGCTGGCCTGATGACCAGCAAGCTGGTTAATTCATGGCATAGCTACCAAAACTTTGCCCATCTGCAAAAAAGCGACCACCTCCGCCAACTCCTTAACCAAGGCATCGTAGAACTCTCTCTCGAACGCAGCGTCGTGCAAGTCACCCTAAATTTACCCGATCCCATCGCCCCTGTTTACCGCAACCTGATTGATGAACAACGCCGCAAAAGCGACGAAGCACTGAATCAACTAGAAGCCCTCATCACCGCAAAAAACAATCCCTTCATAAGTACCCACCTGCTCCAGCCCCTGCAAACCGAGCGCGCCGCAATTGCCACCCTGCGCACCCGCGCCGATGCCGACCTTAATAAACCCGCTGGCGAAAGAACCGACATCGTCCGCCGCTGGCCGGTTGAAATCCCCATGCGCATTAGCTACCTCAACAGCCTGCTCAATATGCTTTTTGTGCCCGAAGTCGGCATCCCCCCCATCATCAGCGCACTGGGTGAAATTGCCCACGAAAGCTGGCGCGTGCGCGAAATGGGCGGGCGCGACCGCACCATCATGGCCATCGCTCTAGCCACCGATAAACCCATCAGCAGCCAAGATAAAGCCTTTATGGAAAAAATGCACAACGAAGCCCTCACCGCCTCGCGCCTATTAAGCAAGCTGCAACAGGTTGAAGGGATGAACCCCGAAATCATTGCCAAAATCAATCAACTCAATACCGATTACTTCAAAAACCACATTCTCAGCCGCAGCCAAATCCTCGAAGCTTCACAGCAGCAAAAGCCCTATCCCATCGGCTTCCAAGATTTCTTCAGCCAAAGTTCAGCTGCCCTCGCCGTTGCCGAAGAACTTAACAAAATGGCCAGCACCGAACGCGTTAACGTCATCAAAAGCCTGATGGCCGAACAACTCTATACCTTCTGGCTGTGGTGCGCTCTTATCGTCATGGTTTTCATCCTCGCCAGCTTCCTCATTTATTATCTTATCTACCGCGTGCTCCACCGCCTGCAACCAACCATTTCTGCAGTACAACAAATCTCCCAAGGCAAGTTCGATTACGACCTCCAGCACCTCAAAGGCCAAGACGAAATCGGCCAGCTCGCCACCGGTGTGGATATCCTGCGCCAAACCAGCATCGAAAAAACCATCATGGAACGCGAAGCCGCTGGTAAAGCCGCCCAGTTGAAAAACGACTTCACCACCAAACTCAAAACCATGACCGACAACGTCATGGCATCCACCACCGACGTTAGTGCCACCGTTTCCAGCATTGCAGCATCGGCCAATCAACTTTCCGCCAGTGCCAGCACGCTGGTCGCCATGGTGCAACAGTCCAGTGCCTCAACCCGTGCCGCAGTGGCCGATACCCAAACCAAAAGCACCGCCGCTACCCAACTCACCGAGGCCAGCCAACGTATCGGCGAGATTGTCATCATGATCAAAAACATCGCCGAGCAAACCAGCCTACTTGCACTCAATGCCAGCATCGAAGCCGCCCGCGCCGGCGAAGCTGGCCGCGGCTTTGCCGTAGTCGCCGACGAAGTGAAAAAGCTGGCCCAAGCCGCCGCCCACTCAACCGAAGAAATTACCAACCAAATCGAACGCATTCAAGAATCCACCAATGGCACCGTGCAAGCGCTAAATATCGCCACAAACACCCTCACAACCATCGATACAACTCTGGCCACCATCACCGAAGCAATGGCCGAGCAACAAGCCGCCACCAGCCAAATCTCCGAAAGCCTCAACAGCATGCAAGCCAACACTCACAACATCACCACCCAAATTTCTAGCCTGCGCAATTCCAGTTTCTAACCCCACCCTAAACCACCGCCAAACCCACACACAACGCACCCAAAAGTAACACCAAACCCGCCCACCAATTATTCCGCTCGCCACGCATAAATCGGCCATAAAACGCCAACCATAAACCGCTAAGCATCGTAATCGCCGCCACATACCCTGGGTTCGGCGCCAGCCAAATGGTCAACAATAACAACGTTAAACTCATAAGCAAAGTCACTCCAAACCCCGCCGCCCGCAAAAATTGGCGCCGCTTATACCTCGGCAACCCGCCAAAAATCACCCCTCCCACCGCCCCAACGGTGCTGGTAACCGCCAAAAACGCCACTGCCCGTCCCACCACATCACTCCAATTTCCACCAACTTCACCCAATAAATGCTTCGCCACCACATCCGCCAAAGCAAACAAAACCGCCACTGGCAGCACCGCCACCAACGCCCGCAAGCCCGTGTCACTGCGCCGAATATTCCCCAGCGCCCCACTGCACAACCCAAACCCAACCACCAACAAAACCACCTTCCACCACACACTCAAAACCGGCAATAAACTCATTGGGTTAATCATCACCCACAACCCAAAAGCCAACAACATTTTTAAGGGCACATACATCGCCGTCAACCGCGCCCCATGCTTGCGGCTGGCGTTAAACAAACACACATCGGCATAGGCCAACCCCACCCCCATCAACGCCGCCACCGCATAAAACTGCCATTCCACCGGCCACGGAAAAAACACCAAACTTAAGCCCGCCAGCGGCCAAATCCCCACCACTCGCCCCACCACCAACGCCCGCCCATCCAGCTTGGCCCATTGGTTATAAGCCACAATCACCGCCCCACAAAAACTAAACCCTAATGCCATCCAAACCCACAAAGGCACAACAAAACCTATCATTTCGCCAACCACATCAGCATAATCGCCGCCACCACCACAACCGTCCCCGCCACCGGGCTGGCCTCATCCTTAATCCCCGCCCAACGGTGATAGAGCAGCAACCACACTGGCGAAAGCAACGCCACCATGCTCACATACGCGGGGCTTGGCCCCAGCACCAACGCGGTAAAAAACAGCGTCTGGTTCATCATCCCCCCCAGCGCTGCCCAACCGCCACTGCGCAAAAGCTTTGGCGTCATCAACGGCAGTTCCGGCTTAGGCCGCCACGGCAACAGCAACACCGAAAATCCACTGCTCGCACAACTCATCACAAATAAAAACACAATTAACTTCGCCCCCATATCTCCCGGCACCATCACCATCCGCGCCAACACATCGCACACACCATAAAGCACCACCACGGGCATCACCGCTTTCAGGCTGCTCCAGCTCACGTCATTACGCCGAAAATTCCCCAGCGCCACCACCATCACCACCAAGCAAATCACAATGCCCAGGTCATTCAGCGGATTATTCAACACATGCGCCCACGCCTGCTCATTCACCAAAATCCACAAGCCAAACACCAGCACCGCCTTCAGCGGCATATGAATAATCGCCACCCGCCCATTGTGCTTCATCGCCAAGTCGTTCTGTATGGTAAAGCCAATAATCATCGAAATTCCACTCACAATCGCCACCGCATAAAACCAACCATCCTGGGGCCACTCCTGCAACATCGCCAACGGCAACCAAAACACCGCCGAAATCCCCATCCGCCACATATTCAGCCGGAAGCTTTCTTGCCCCGCCCGCCGGTTCATCTCCACATTCTGCGCCGAAAGCACGCTGCTAGCTAAAGCCGCAAACAACCAAACCCACGCACCCGAAATCAGCAAATCCATCCCACCACCCTCGCAAAATCAAAGCGTAACAACAATGCTAACGCTCAAGAAACGGCCATTAAACTATCTTTACAAAAATATATACAGTATGTTATAAACAAGCTCTCTATCCCCTAACACAGGAACACCTCATGACCGCTTATCAGCCCAAAGTTGGCGACCTCTGCATGTTCAAGTACGGAGACATCGTAATAAAAGAGCCGGGTGGGATGCGTATAACTACCGGGCCAGTTCTTGTTCAAATAGTACAACTTCCTAGACTTTTCGCTGGAGAAATCAGCATCCGTTATATTGAAACAGTAGGAGATTCATATCTTGATAGTATCGATTATCCCCTCGCAAAAGCTCATACTTTCCTAACCTTAGCAACCCCTGAGCAAATTGCAGCAGGTGTTGCCAAAGGTTTACAGGTTATCGAACAACGAAGAGAAGCCCTTAATCAGCAAGAAGCTGCACTTCGCGCCCTGCTTCCAACAGCCTAATTTCTACACGAAAATTTGAAAGGCCCTACCAAGGGCCTTTCTCTGTTTATTAGCGCTATCTACTCCGTCACCCGCAAGTTACCTAACTGCGCTTTGCTTCCCGCCAAAACCGCCAACGTCCGCCGGTCAGCACGCAAATATTTCCGCGCTACGGTACTTACTTGCCCTACGGTAAGTGCGCGCAGTTCGCTTTGCCAACGGTCAAAGTCGGCCACTTTGCCACCAGCGGTGAGCCAAATGCCCAACCGATACATACTGGTAAACCCATCATCGCGCGCATAAATCTCATCGGCCAAAATGCTGGTCTTGGCCTTCTTCAATTCCGCCTCGGTCACGCCGGTTTTCAGCAGTTTGGCCAGCACCGCATCCACTGCGGGGCCAATCTTATCCACCGTGATACCCACCTTTGGCTGCACCATCACATCAAACGTACCCTCCGCCGCACGCACGCGGTCGTAGGTGGCATAAGCATTATCCGCCAAGCCTTTGCTCACCACCAGTTCTTGATATAACCGCGCGGTATCGCCACCCCCCAAAATCTCACTCAAAACCCACAGCGCGGTGGCTTCACCTGCCACCACTTTTTCGCCCGCAACACCTGCCATTTCGCTGGGTGCGCGATACATTACCGCCCAGCTCGGCACCTTCACCTGCGCATCCACCGCCACCAGCTCCAGCGGCCCGCTGCGCATGGGTTCGGGGTCAATGGTGCGTGGCGGAACATCCACCGGCTTTAGCTTGCCATAATACTTCTCCGCCAAGGGCCGAATGTATTCAGCTGTCACATCGCCCACCAAAATCATCGTGGCGTTATTGGGGGCGTAATGGCGCCGGTACCACGCCACCGCATCATCCTTGGTATATCCCGCAATATCCGCCGCCCAGCCAATAATCGGGTGGCCATAGGTATGGTGGGCATAGTGCGCACGCATCACTTTTTCGTTAAAGCGGTCTTGCGGATTACTGTCGGTCGTCAGCTTGCGCTCCTCAGCCACCACTTTGCGCTCGGGCTGAAAGACCTCGTCGTTCAGCGCCAAATTGACCATCCGGTCGCTCTCCAAATCCATCATGCTTTCCAGTTCCTGCACCGGCACCTTCTGGAAATACGCGGTAAAGTCATAACTGGTGAATGCGTTCTGAATCCCGCCCTTGCGCTGTACCAGCTTATCCATCTCACCAGCCGGATGGCGCGGCGTGCCCTTAAACATCAGGTGCTCGGTCATGTGGGCCAAGCCGGTTTTGCCCGGCAATTCATCCATCGCGCCTACATTGTACCACACGCTATGCGTCACCACCGGCACGCGATTATCGCGCACCACCACCACATCCATGCCGTTTTTCAGTTCAAACTGTTCAAATTCCATTGCCATACCTTTCACACTCATCAACACCAACGCTACGCACACCGCCACCAACCGGCCCATTGCTTTTAGCCCTTATTCTTCGCTCTTGTTGCGGTCAAACCAGCGCTTCAATAACCCTTTTTTCTCCTGGCCTTCTTCTACCACCTCGGCCTTTTCCAAGTCGGCACGCACGTTGGGGTCAACCGCCACGCCGGTTTGTTTAATCAACAACGCATCCGCGCCATCCAGCGCTGCACTTTCACTTACCGTAACTGTTCCCGAAACCCCCGTAATCAACCCCCGCGCCTCGGCCATTTTGCGCCCGCCCAGCACGGCTTCATAATCCGCCGCTTCGCGTGGTGGCCGCAGTTCAAAACTTGGCGGCACCGCCAAACTTGGGCCATCAATCACCTTGGTTTCATCGGGCAAGGTGCGGGCCATCAGCTTGGTTTCGCCGCAGGCTGTTGCCAGCAAAGCCACCCCTGCCATCATCGCCATATTCCACATTTTTTGTTGCATGATTAGGCCCCCTTGTTCTTAAATTTCAAAATCTCCAGCGCCAACAACACCACAACCCCCACCGTTATGCAAGCGTCGGCCACATTAAACGTCCACGGGAAAAGCCCATACGGATTCACCACCAAAAAGTCCACCACCGCACCATGCTGCACGCGGTCAAGCAAGTTCCCCGCCGCGCCGCCAATCACCAGCCCCAGGCCCAACTGATGCCACCCCACCCGCTCCTCCTCCGCCCCCAGCCAATGGATAAACCACCCACATGCCACCACCGCCAAGCCCCCCAACACCCACGGCGCCCACACTTCATCATGGAACAAACTAAAACTCATCCCCCGATTCCACCCCAAAATCAGCCCCAACTGCCCCTCCACCCACCACCGAAAGGGCGGGATGTTCTCCAAAACCCAAACCTTCGTCATCCAATCCAACCCCAAAGCCACCAGCGCCACCGTTAGCCCCCACCGCCGCTGTAATAAGTAACTATTCATCATTTTCCCCTTCCAAAACCTGCGGCTGATAAACCACCGGCACCGTCGGCATCCCCTCCCGCACCTCATGGAAAACCTGCGCCATCCCCGCCGTGCCCACTTGGTCAACCACCTGCATTGTTTCGGCACTCCAGCGGCCAAAGTCATCGGCCACCAGCGCATCAATGTCCGCCTCCAACCCGCGGGTGGCCACATAAAAACCATCCCCCAATTCTTCCACGTAGCGGTCATGGGCTTCATCCAGCAGCACCATCGCGCAGGCCATAGTTTCCAGCGCGCTGTCTTCATCAATCTCAAACTGCCGCGCTAATTCCTGCCATTCCGCCAGCATCGCCGGGTCAACCGGCAAATCAAACGTCAACCCATCGCCACTCTCATTCAGCAACGCCGTGGCCTCCACCAGCGCCCGCTCCGGATGCCACCCACTCAGCGTAAACAACTCACCAATTTGGTAATGCGGATTCAACTCCGCCCCCTGCACATCGCGCAGCTGCACCACCACCAAGCGGCACTTGTGCTGGCGCAATGCCAACACCCAGCGCCAGTGCCAGTAGGCATGCTCCATCGCCTCGCCCACCGCACGGCTTAGCTCCTCATCTTCAGCATCTTCCCACTCGGCCATGCATGCTTCTAGCACCCGCGCGGGCAGAAAAACCTCCTTGGTGGCCAGCTCGCGCTTGCTCAAGCCACTGCCTCCTCGCAGCGCAAGCACAGGCCGTTCTTGGCTTCCAGCTTTTCATAATAGCGCCAGCAGCGTGGGCACTTATGGCCTTCATATTTATAGGCCGTGACTCCAATAATGCCCTCATCACCATTAAGCTTTAGTTGAGTACCTGAAACCCCACAAACCAACCTAACCATTTCGGTATCATCCGAAGTTATAAATTTTGATACATCTTTCCCAACAAGAACCTCAATCTTATAATCAATATTAGCTCCGCCCTCGCCAGCTACTCTTTTTTTCTCTATCACAAAATTTGCCGCACTCCTTATTTTAAACAAAGCCTCCCACCGCCCCTCCTCCGCTAATCCTGTCACCCCGTCATCCGGTCGTCCGGTCATCCGGTCATCCGGCACAAAGTATTCCCCCAAATGCACACAAACCCCATACCGCTCCCGCCAAGCCTCATCGGTGGTGAACGGCATCAGCGGCGCAAGGTGCGTCACCAGCCCCTTAAAGATCTGCACCAGCACACTCAAACACGCCACGCGTTCGGGGCTATCAACCTTATCGCAATACAGTATATCTTTGCGCACATCAAAGTAAAAGTTCGAAAGCTCGGTGCCGCAAAACTCATACAGCGCGCGCTGCCCCTTATGGAACTGAAACGCCTCATAATGCCCCCGCACCTCGGCCAAAACCTTGCCCAAGCGGTGCAACATATACCGCTCCAACTCTGGCAAATTCTCCAATGTTGCAGCATCGTCCAAGAAGCCATTCAGATTCCCCAACAACCACCGAAACGTATTGCGAAACCGCCGATACGCATCCGCCATGCTCTCAAACGCGGCGGGAGAATAACGAATATCCTCGCTATAATCACTGCTCCCCACCCACAGCCGGATAATATCCATCCCATACTTCTGCAACAGCTCATGCGGCTCCACACCGTTGCCCAGGCTCTTGCTAAACTTCCGCCCCTCACCATCCACCACAAAGCCGCTGGTCACCACGCTCTCATACGGCGCATCGCCATAGTTCGCCACGCTGGTCAGCAGGCTGGAATGGAACCAGCCACGGTGCTGGTCACTACCTTCCTGATACAAATCGGCGGGCCGCTTACCATCGGTGCGATGAAACCGCTGCCCCGCCGCACTCTCTGCCCGCAGCACGTGCGCATGGCTCGTCCCGCTGTCAAACCACACATCCAAAATATCCTGCACATACTCAAAATCACTCACCGTTTTACCATGCTTGGCCAGCCAGCCCGCAGGGAAAAGCTCTGCCTGCCGCCCCGCCAAAATCCGCCCATCCCACGCATCAATCCCCTCCTTGGCAATCAGCGCCACCACATGGTCCCACACCGCCGCATCGGCCACCGGCTCACCACTAGCTTTATCCACCACGATGGTAATCGGCACCCCCACGCCCGCTGCCGGAAATACACCAATCGGGCCGCCCCTCAATCATGCTGCCAATGCGGTTGGCGCCATAGCCCGGCACCCACTCCACGCCGCGCACGCCATCGCGGCCATAAATCCGCTGCAAACTCGCCTCGCGCAATGTTTTGCCACCCAGCGCCGCAAGCGGCTTATCCATCGCCACAAACCACTGCTCGGTGGTGCGGAAAATCAGCTTCTCCTTGCTCCGCCAGCTTACCGGGTAGCTGTGCGGAAAGTCCTTCGCCGCCAGCAACAAGCCACGCTCTTTCAAGTCCGCCACAATTTCTTTCTGGAATGAGAAAATAAACTTCCCCGCCACCGCCGTGCCATTTTGCAGCGGCGCCACCCAGTCCTCATACTTCCCCGCACTATTCACCGGGCAACGTAAATCAAGGCCAACCTGCTTGCCAATCACAAAGTCCTCCGCCCCATGCGCGGGGGCAATGTGCACCAATCCCGTCCCACTGTCGGTGGTCACATGGAATCCTTCTACCACCTTCCCGATATAATCCTTCCCATACAGTGGATGTTCATATTCCCAGCCAACTAAATACTCACCTTTCAAAACACCGCCACCAAAAGAACTATCCAATTCTGCGTTTGGCCCCATATATTCTGCATTTAAGAATCCACATCTACCAAATTTTTCAAAAACTAATTCATCATCATGCAAACCAACTGCTTGCTGTTCAACAACCCAAAATTTAGAGCCATTTTTAATTTGAGAATTATTAGACTCAATAACTTCAACACAACGATACTTGGCATCCCCCTTCACCGCCACCGCCCGATTCGCCGGCAAAGTCCAAGGCGTCGTCGTCCAAATCACCAAAAACTCATTTGCCCGCCCCACAATTGGCAGCGCCACATAAACCTGGGTGCTC
>RFNJ01000130.1 GCA_009927255.1 Pseudomonadota bacterium
CCCCGATTTTTTGATAGAAAAAAATCGGCCCAGCCATGCCCCGGGGTGACACCGTGCGAGAGTTTAAATGATGTGAAAGGATTGCTGTAATGCGGCAGAATATGTTTACGCCCGATTTGGCGGGTAAGCGGATTTTGGTGACGGGTGGGGCGGGGTTTGTGGGGAGCCACCTTTGCCGCCGCTTGCTGCAACTGGGTGCGGAAGTGATTTGCTTGGATAACTTTTTTACCGGCAGCAAGGCGAATGTTTTGGACTTGTTGGATAACCCGAAATTTGACTTGGTGCGGCATGATGTGCACCAGCCGATGTTTTATGAGGTGGAGCAGATTTATCATCTGGCTTGCCCGGCTTCGCCGATTCATTACCAGTTGCACCCGGTGGAGACGATTACGACGAGTGTGGTGGGGAGCATTAACGCGCTGGACTTGGCGATGCGCAAGAAGGCGCGGGTTTTGTTGACCAGCACCAGTGAGGTTTATGGGGACCCTGAGGTTCATCCGCAGCCCGAAACGTATCGGGGGCATGTGAACCCAAATGGGCCGCGGGCGTGTTATGATGAGGGCAAGCGCTGTGCGGAGACGTTGTTTTGCGATTACCACCGGCAATATGGGGTGGATGTACGGATTGCGCGGATTTTCAACACCTATGGCCCCAACTTGAACCAAGCCGATGGG
This sequence comes from Pseudomonadota bacterium, assembly GCA_009927255.1. Classification (GTDB taxonomy): domain Bacteria; phylum Pseudomonadota; class Alphaproteobacteria; order UBA2136; family UBA6156; genus RFNJ01. Next base: position 675 of record RFNJ01000130.1, read on the forward strand.
CGGGTGGTGAGTAATTTTATTGTGCAGGCGCTGCGCGGCGAGGCGCTGACGATTTATGGCGATGGCAGCCAGACACGGTCATTCTGCTACGTGACCGACTTGGTGGATGGGTTGATTCGGTTGATGGAAATGGAGCGTTTTGCTGGGCCGATTAACTTGGGCAACCCGGTTGAATTTACGGTGAAGCAGCTGGCCGAAGAGGTGCTGAAACTGACGGGGAGCAAGCTGGAGCTGGTGCACCGGCCCCTGCCCACCGATGACCCGACCCAGCGGCGGCCAGTGATTCGCAAGGCCAAAGAACAGCTGGACTGGGAGCCGGAAATTAGCCTGGCGCTGGGGTTGCAGGCCACCATTGGTTGGTTTAGGGCGCAAATGGCGGCGGAATTGGGCGGGGATGAGGGGCGGGTGACGCCGTTGCGGCGGCTAAGCTAGTGCTGTGGCGCAGCTTTGGGGTTGACAAGGCCGTGGCTTGGCTTTAGATGGGCGCGTGGGGCCCATAGCTCAGTTGGTAGAGCGCTTGCATGGCATGCAAGAGGTCAGCGGTTCGAATCCGCTTGGGTCCACCAAATTTTAGATTCTTTAGGTTCAAATAGCTCAGTTGAGGTTTTGATATGCGCACCTTTGGTGCGACGCACTTGCATGGCACGCAAGAGGTCAGCGGTTCGACCCGTTGGGTGAGGCTTTGCCTCAATACGCTTGGGTCCACCAATGATTTCAAATATTTAAGTTTTTATCTCACAGTGTTAGAAATGCTTGGTGCCCCTTTAGCGCCCCCTTTTGGGGATGTTGTGATTATATGCTGCTGTTTGGGGCTTTGGGTGGGGGATTTGGTAGATAATTGGGTGGTGTTTGTGTAATGTTTTGGTATGGCTTTGCATTTTTACGAGATACTTATTGCTCCGGAGGCGGCGGGGGGGAGGCGGCCTGAGGAGGTTTTTGCGGCGGTTTTGGAGAAGTTGAGTGAGGTGGCCGAGAATGTGCCGATAAGTTTGGAGATTCAGGGGCGGCGGTTGGGGACGCGGTTTATGGTGGGGATTCCGCAAGCCCATGAGGCTACGGTGGGGAATGTGCTGTTTGCGGCGTTTAAGGAGGCGGAGTTTAATCGGGTGGAGGATTATGCCTTAGCTTTGCCGCCGGAGCGGGCGGTGGCGGGGTGCTGTGTGGAGACGCGCTATCGGGATGCGTGCCCGTTCCAGACGTATCAAGCTTTTGAGACCGATACGTTGGCGCCGCTGCTGAATTTGATTGGTGAGATGGAGGAGGAAGATGATGAGGTGTGGTTGCAGGTGGCTATTCAGCCGTTGCCGCACCGCTGGAGTTTGGAACACTGGGCGATGAGCCGTTGGAAAGGTTTGCCAAGTGTGGTGCTGTGGGGGCGAAATCTTTTCCAGCGCCGCCAAGCCAGCCGTGAAGAGCTGCTGGAAGTGGCGGATAAGAAGCGGCGTGGCACCCGGTTTTATGCTAACATCATGGTGGGATGTACGGCGGATAATGGAGTGCGGGCTGAAAAACGCTTGCGGCAAGTGCAAGGCATGCTGCGGTTGTTAAGAGGCAAAGCCAATGAGCTTTATCCTTTGAAAACACTGCGTGATGAGCCGTTTTTGCAGCGCTATATGTTGCGCCAGCCGCGTAAAGTTTTAGAGCTTTCTACCGCTGAAGTGGCGACGTTGTTTCACCTACCCGACCCGAAGGCGACGGGGCATATGTTGTATGTGCGTTCGCGTAAGGCTGAGCCGCCTGCGAACTTGCCCACCGAAGCCAAGGGCAAGGAGGTGTGTTTGTTTGGTGAAACGAATTATCGTAACAAACGGATGAGGTTTGGTTTTTTGCGGGGGGATCGGCGGCGGCATCTTTATATTATTGGGAAGTCGGGCAGCGGGAAGTCTAAGATGATGGAACTGTTGATTAAGAGCGATGTGTTGGGTGGGCATGGCGTGTGCGTGCTAGACCCGCACGGCGAGCTGGTAGATGATGTGTTGGCGTTTGTGCCGCCTGAGCGGGCGCAGGATGTGATTGTGTTTGACCCTGCCGATGGTGAATTTCCCATTGCTTTTAACCCGCTGGCGCAGACGGGGGGAAGCTATAAGGCCCAATTGACGATTGGGCTGATTGATATTTTCAAGAAGCTGTTTTCGGCGGAGTGGAATCCGCGTTTGGAGCACTTATTGCGGCATATTTTGCTGGCGCTGTTGGACACCCCGCATACCACGTTGTTGAGCATTGAAAAGATGCTGTCTAGTAAGGAGTATCGGCGGGTGATTGTGGAGAATATTCAAGACCCAAACATCAAGCAGTTTTGGGTGAACGACTTTGCGGGGTGGAATGAGAAATATACCAATGATGCGATTAATCCATTGATTAACAAGATTGGCCAGCTTTCTAGCAATGTGGCGGTGCGGAATATTTTAGGCCAACCCGATATGCGGTTTGATGTGCGGCAAGTGATGGATGAGCAGAAGATTTTGTTGATTAAGTTGCCCAAAGGCTTGATTGGCGAAGAAGTGACCAGTTTGTTGGGGGCGATGATGGTGACCAAGATTTACCAAGCCGCAATGCAGCGGGCGGATATGGACGAGGCCAAGCGCAAAGATTTTTACTTTTACATTGACGAGTTTCAGAATTTTTCTACCGATACCTTTGCCAATATTTTGGCCGAGGCGCGGAAATATCGGCTGAATATGACAATTGCCCACCAGTACCTTGGGCAGCTGAATGAGATTATTAAAAAGACGGTGTTTGGGAATGTGGGGAGTATGGTGGTGTTCCGCACAGGGGCGGAAGATGCGGCGGTGTTTGCCGATGAGCTAGCGCCGCGCTTTAATGAGCATGACATTATGAATCTTTCTACCCGTGATTTTTACGCCAAAATGAGTGTGGGTGGCGAGATGCAGGATGCGTTTTCGGGCCATACGCTGGATATGCCAAAGGCCACAACAAGCCATGCGGGGGCGATTGTTCAGGCTTCGCGGCAGGCCTATGCGCGGCCTGTGGCGGCAGTGAACCAGATGCTGGCCAACTGGAGCCGGACGGGGAGTTTTAGTGCCCCAAGCACGACGCTGAATGTGAAGGAATTTAAGGAGCCGTTGCTATGACGAGTGCTGATTTACAGGAAATTTTGGCAGCGGTTTCGCCAAAAATAGGCGGTAAGACCTATATGATACCTGCCCCTGTAATGACGGGTGCGGAGAGCATGCGCCACCGCATGGCGTTTATTAACCCCTATACCCTTTATAAGCGGGTGTGCGATGGGACGGGGAAGCCGATTGTTTCCATTTATTCGCCAGATAAGCCGTATAAGGTTTTTAGCCGCACACACTGGGAAAGTGATGCGTGGGATGCGATGCAGTTTGGGCGGGCGTATGATTTTTCAAAAACCTTTGCCGAGCAATGGGATGAACTGAATGTGGCGGTGCCGCATATTGCTTTGTGGAATGGCGATACGAATAATGCCGATTACTCGCACGACGTGAGCAAGATTACCGATAGTTATATGGTGTTTGATGCGATGGACGTGGGGGAGTCACTGTACATAAATGCGGCGAACGACTTGGTTTCGTGTGTGGATGTGACGGCGATTGCGCAGGGGGAAATGCTTTATGAGTGCGTGATGGTGGACAATGGCTATAAGAGCTTTTGGTGCAGCTTTTGCAAAACGATTGCCGAGTGCGATTTTTGCTATAACTGCCGCAATGTTAAAAATTGTTTCGGCTGTGTGAATGTGGTGAATGGGCAGTATTTGTGGTTTAACCAGCAGCTAAGCAAGGAAGAGTACGAGCGGCGGAGGCAGGCATTTTGGGCGCAGCCCAACTTTATGGAGCTGGCGCAGGCAGAAGTGCGAAAACTCATGCTTTCGCTCCCCCACAAATATGCGGATATTATGCAGTGCGAGGATTGCACGGGGCATCATCTTTTTAACTCTAGCCACGCGACGGATTGCTTTGAGAGTGGTGAGCTGGAGCATTGTTTGCATTGCCATGACTGCCGCAAGGCCGACCATGCCGCCTATGCGGGGAATTTGATTGTAGGCCCAAGCTATATGTATGAATGCCAGAACATTGTGGGCGGCGCTACCGCCAGCGCCTTTTGCTTTCTGTGTGCCGACGGCCTTGCGAATGCTTACTACAGCACTGAGTGCTATGGCTGTGAATATATTTTTGGTTGTGTTGGGTTAAAGCGAAAGAAGTATTGCATTTTCAACCGGCAATATACTCAGGAGGAATATGAGGCGCTGCTGCCTAAAATTATTGCCCATATGACGGAAACGGGTGAGTGGGGGCGGTTTTTGCCAGCGTATGTTTCGGCTTTTGGTTATAACGAATCGGCGGCGGTGGATTATTTTCCGCTGGGTGAGGCCCAAGCCAATGAGCTGGGATGTAATTGGAGTGACTTTACGCAGCCTATTCCTAGAGTTGAAAAGCTCATTACCCGTGATTTACATGGACAAATGCCACGTGCCAGAGGGATGGGGGATGAGTTAGTGAATTGGGCGATTGAGTGTGCGGAGACGGGCCGCCCGTTCCAGATTATGCCGATGGAGCTGGCGTTTTATCGGGCGCATGATTTGCCGATTCCGGTTGTTCATCCTCGCCAGCGCTTGCGGCAGCGGTTGATGCAGAAGAACCGCCGCCAGTTGTTTGACCGTACTTGCACAGCCTGCGGCACCCATCTTAAAACGACGTTTGCTGAGACGCGACCTGAACGGATTGTGTGTGAGGCGTGTTATTTGCAGGCGCAGGCGGCTTAACTCCATACCACCCACCCCACCAGCAAGCCCATCAAAAAGCCCGAAAACGCACAAGCTCCAAACACCACCGCCATTTCGGGGCGGGAGGGGGTGTCAGTTGCCATATTGTCCATGTTCTATCTCCTATCGGTTCAATAAAAAGCCTCCCGAATAAAGAGAGGCTGGGGTTAAGAACCGTGTTGAGACGGCGTGGAGCCTTTGGGCTTACGCCTTGGACATAGCACCACCACCCAGCCATATGCATGGCCTAGGATGTGCGCAATACACAAACAGCACCTTTCGTGGCGGTGCCTGCCACTCAACAGGAGGTTCTTATACCTCAAAGCCACCTTGCGGAAGCTTCAGGGTTAAAATAGACTGGGTTGGATAGGTACGCAACCCCTGAGCCTTAGAAAAGATGGTTTTAACAACTATATGGGGTATGTTTTGGGGTATGTAACAAATCTTAAACTTGTTTATTGTTTTTGAATCAAAATAATAAGTAACGAGTGTGATAGTGCTTGGGCCACCAAATATTTCAAATATTTAATTCTAATATCTCAAAATCTTAAAAATGCTCGGTGCCCCTTTGGTGCTACCTTTTTTGGGTGTTGTGATTATGTGCTGCTGTTTGGGGCTTTGGTGGATCATTGGGTGGTGTTTGTGTAATGTTTTGCTATGGCTTTGCATTTTTATGAGATACTTATTGCTCTGGAGGGGGCGGGGGTACCGCGGCCTGAACGGGTTGTGTGTGAGAGGTGCTATTTGAAGGCGCAGGCGGCTTAGTTTTTATATGAATGTTTATGGTGGTGGATTTTTTACCCTCTTGCAGGTTGCTGGGGTTGGGTTATGCTGGTTGGTGATTTATTTGGAAGGGGGATAAAATGATGCTGAAAAGTAAATTTTTTGTTGCCGTGATGGTATTGGCAGTGACGTTTGTGGTGCAGGCTTATGCGCAGGCAGCTTTTAAACTGGGGGACGTGGTGCCAACGGAGACGGTGCTGAATTTGGTGAGTGGGGAGAAGGCTACTTTGGGGGATTATCGGGGGAAGCCGGTGGTTTTGGAGTGGACGAACTATGAATGCCCGTTTGTGCAGAAGCATTATGGCAGCGGCAACATGCAGCAGTTGCAGGCGGCTTATGTGGGCAAGGGGGTGCAGTGGCTGAGTGTGATGAGCAGTGCGGAAGGTAAGCAGGGGTATTTGGCTCCCAAGGATGCCGCGGCGGCGATTGCCAAGGCAGACTTTAAGGGCACGGGCGTGGTGCTAGATGCCAGCGGCACGTTGGGCAAGCAATTTGGTGCGGAAACCACGCCGCATATGTTTGTGCTGGATGCGGAGGGGCGCTTGGTTTACATGGGTGCGATTGATAGCATCCCCAGCTTTAACAAAGATGACGTGGCCAAGGCCGAGAACTATGTGAGCAAGGCGTTGGATGAGGTATTGGCGAGCAAGGCTGTTACGACTGCACAGACACGGTCTTATGGCTGCTCGGTAAAATACTAGCATGGTGTGGTGGTTTTTAGCTGGGCTGGTGGTGGGTGGTGGCTTAGGGGCGTTGATGTTTTGGCTTTATGTGCGGCCGCAGTTGGCGCAGGCGCGGGATATCCCTACCGCCATGCGCGACACCTTTAGCGCACTTGCCAGCCAGACTTTGCAGGCCACCGGCCAGCAGTTAGGGCAGCAGTTTTTGCAATTGGCGCAGGAAAAACTAAGCCAGCAGACCCAAGCGCAAACCGCTGAACTGGAGGGCAAAAAGGCGCTGATTGATAATAACCTCACCACTCTAAAAGCCGAAATTGGCGAAAGCCTCAGCAAAGTCACCACCATGGTCACAGCGCTGGAGAAAGACCGTGAGAGCAAATTTAGTGCGCTAACCACCCAGCTGGGCCACACGGCCGAGCAAGTGGGCAAGCTGCAAAACACCACCCAAACCCTGACTGCGGCGCTGACCAACAGCCGCACCCGTGGCCAGTGGGGGGAGCGGATGGCCGAAGATGTGCTGCAATTGGCAGGTTTTCAGGCGAATATTCAATACCGCAAGCAAAGCACGTTGGTGGCGGCGGATGGAGGGACGTCTCGTCCCGATTTTACCTTCCTACTCCCCGCCCGCCGTGTGCTGCACATGGATGTAAAGTTTCCGTTGGATGCTTATTTGCAATGGCTGAATGCTGAGGATGCAGCGGGCAAGGCGGTGAGTGCACAGAAGTTTATTCAGGCGACCAAAAGCCATATTAAAACTACTGCCGAACGGAGCTATCGCACCGCTGCCAGCCAGCCGGATGAGACGGCGTTGGATTATATTCTCATTTTTATTCCTAATGAGCAGGTTTATGCCTTTTTGCTGGAATATGCGCCGGAGGTGAGCGCCCAGGCTTTGCAGCAGAAGGTGATTTTGTGCAGCCCAACGACATTATTGGCGGTGTTGGCGGTGATTCATCAGGCGATGCAGAATTTCTCACTGGAGCAGCGGGCGGGTGAGATTTACGGCCTGCTTACCAACATTCGCAGCCAGTGGGATAAGTTTACTGAAAGCATGGATAAAATTGGCAAGAAGCTGGCCGAGGCGCAAAGCACGTTTACTGAACTGACCACCACGCGCACCAATGCGCTGGATCGGCAGTTTAACAAGCTCGATACCCTCTCCCTTCCCACCGAAACGCCCACCGCTCCCGCCACTAATTTGCTGGCCGCCACCACTCCGCCCAGCCGCGTTAATTAAGGGCAGATGCCGCTTGTTTGCCGACAATCGGGCGGGCACGGGCAATCCGCCGCAGCACCAGCACCCGCACCGCACCAAGGCCGAGCAGCCACCAGCGGCCGGCCACGGTGGTAGCAAGTTCCACTTCAAACCCCGCCTCCGTTGCCCAGCCTCGCCAGTGGTGCAGGCAGGGGCCGCTGCACCAGCGGCTGCCGCGCACGCCCAACGGCCATGGGCGGGGGGCAAGTACCACCAGTTTGCCATCGGCCAGCAGCACATCATCCAGCTGACGTAAGACATCGGGCCATTCATAGTTGCCGCAGCCTTCCAGCAAAATGCGGCTGTAGCTGCCACTTAGTTTTTCGCCCCAGCAGAGTTGGTCGATTAGCACATTGTTGGGCCAGGGGGCATTTACCACGCTGTGGGCGACTACCAATATTTGGCCACCGTGGGGGGGCAGCACATTGCGCAGGGCCAAAGCCTCAGTCCACATGGCATGTTGCCAGTTGGTGGTGGGGGTGGGACGGTGCATGGGAGCATCCTAGCGCCACCAAGGTTTACGCGCCAGCCCTTGCCAGCACTCTTGCCAAGTGGCTTATAACCCCCTAGCGTGGCCACCATGCTGCACGTGACCATGGTTGACCCCCACCCGCAAACCCCTTGCTACCTGCTGACGTGCGCGCACACTTGGCACCGCACGATTGTCGACCCCACCAGCCCCAAGCTGGTGCAGGCGGCATTAGCGGAGAATAAGCTGGATTTGATTTTGATAACGGCGATGAATGAGGCCACGTTGGCCAGTGCGGAAATTTTGCACCACCGCACCAGTGCGCCGATTTTGGGCGGCGAATATCTCAAAGAAACCGCGCTACCGGTGGCACGCTACTTGGAAGATGGCGCAGTTGTGGGCCTGGGGCCGCTGGCGCAGACCATTTTGCTGCCGCACGGGAATATCCTCTGCTACGCGATGGGCAGCGAAGGCGTAGTCTTCACCGGCCCGCTATTTGCCACCGGCCTCACCCACCACAAAACCAACAAAAAAGCCCTACTCAAACTCCAAAACCTCCCCGAAGAAACCATGGCCTGCGGCGGCGGCGCCCACAACTTGCCACTTGTGGGGCTGCTAACAGCAACACGAGCTTCTTAAAAGCCAGCTTCTTTACACCAAGCTAACCGCCAACCTACGCCTATCTTACAGCGCACTATCCACCCGCTAGACGTATACATGAAGGAGGCAGAGGCTTTGGGTGTCCGTCGCCAGAAATGGTTCTGGCCCCGAACATCAACTGAATCTAAATGAGGACTCTACCGATGAAAACAATCACCAATCTTGCTTTGGCTGCTGCACTGCTGGCTGGCACTGCTGGCGCTGTTATTGCCCAAGAAGGCAACATGCCCACTGGCACGGTGACTGAACATGCCGCCAAGGCCGCTGAACACAGCGAAAAAGCTGCCGAGCACAGCATGAAGGCCCAAGAGCATGCTAAAAAGGCCCACGAACACGCCAAGCATGCCCACAAAAAAGCTGAAAAAGCTGAGAAGAAGGCCCGCTAAGTAGCGGGATGGTAAGGGCGGTCTCCCCGCCCTTTTTTAATAACAAGAAGGTGTCGTTTTACAATGCTCTTGGTTCCTCTTACAGTTGGGTTGCTTACCAGCCTTGTCACCACCAGTACCCATTGCGGGTTACTAAGTGGTTTGTATTGGCTGATGCAGCACCCACGCATGCTGCGCCAGCGCCGCCATGCGGTGCTGCGGATGATGCTGGCGATGCTGATTGCCACCACAATGCTTACCTTGGCACACTTACTTGAATCAGCAATGTGGGGGGCTGTTTACTTTAATTTACATTTGGTTAATACGCTGCCAACGGCGTTTTTCGATGCCCTGCTGGCCAGCACCTCACTCGGCTTTACCTTTGGCAACACAGCCAGCAGCTGGCGCCTGCTAGAGCCGATGAATACGCTGAATGGCATTTTGTTGGCGAGTATGTCCGCCGCCATTATGCTGCGGGTGCTAACTTTGGCGAGCCAACCTAGGGGTTAATAAGGGCCAATTTGGCAGCGTGGGGGAGGTGTTTGAGGTATTTTCCCCGCGCGGCGGCTTGGGCGCGGGTGGGATGTAAGTCCTCCCTTATTGGGACTTTAAACGCCAACTCCGCCATTGCCTTATGGGGCAATGGCGGGATTGAAGTTACCAACCTGGCCTGTGGTTGTATTGGAATTGCACCATGAGTGCAAAGGCTGCAAAGGCGTCAGGGTTGCCGCTCAATTTCTCAAAGATACTGTTGAACGTTTGGATATCGAGTTCGTGGAAGATATGAGAACCCTGAGCGCGCGGTGTATTGGTTGACCGCTTTGAGTAGTCTTGGGCATACTTGAGCCCGATGGTGACGTTACCTTGAAGTGTTTTAAGTTCCTCAGCCGGTGTGGGCATAGGGAATACTCCAGATGGTTCGGGGTTGGGGGAGCCTTGCAAGGGTGGATGTATCAGAATTGATGTATTTTGCAAGTAAAAAGGCCTCCAGAGAGGCCTTTATATAAATTTTTTGTTACCATCTATAGTGAGCAAACGCGCGGTTAGCATCGGCCATTTTGTGGATGTCTTCCTTCTTTTTGAAGGCGTTGCCACGGCCAGAGGCGGCTTCCAAGATTTCGTTGGTCAGCCTATCGGTCATGGTTTTTTCGTTGCGGTTGCGGGCGTAATCGACCAGCCAGCGAATGGCGAGGGATTGGGCGCGGTCCGGGCGGACTTCCATCGGCACCTGATAGGTGGCGCCACCGACGCGGCGGCTGCGGACTTCCATTTCCGGCTTTACGTTATTCAAGGCCGCGTGGAAGGTTTCCAGCGGGCTCTTTTTGGTTTTGGCCTCAATGGCTTCGAAGGCGCCATAGACGATTTGCTCGGCTACGGCTTTTTTGCCAGCGAGCATGACTTTGTTCATGAACTTGGTGAGAACGATGTCACCGTATTTGGGGTCGGGCAGGGTGGTGCGCTTTTCAGCTTGACGACGACGCATGGGATAATTCCTTTATCTTGCAATATCTTGGATTACTTTTTGGCAGGAGCGGCTGCGCCAGCTTTGGGGCGCTTGGCACCATAGAGGCTGCGACCTTGCTTGCGGTCTTTGACGCCTTGGGTATCCAGCGCGCCGCGGATGATGTGGTAGCGCACACCGGGAAGGTCTTTCACCCGGCCGCCACGGATGAGCACCACGCTGTGCTCTTGGAGGTTGTGACCTTCGCCGGGGATGTAGGCAATCACTTCGTAGCCGTTGGTGAGGCGCACTTTGGCGACTTTACGCAAGGCGGAGTTGGGCTTTTTGGGGGTGGTGGTGTAAACCCGGGTGCAAACGCCGCGCTTTTGCGGACTGGCTTGCATGGCGGGAGATTTGGTTTTGGCTTTTTGGACGATCCGCGGCTTGCGGACCAGCTGGTTGACGGTTGGCATGGCCAAGCTATCTTTCTGATTTGGTTAGACCCCCAGCCTGCGCTGGGGCGGCTTTTCAGCCGCTTTCTCCGTGTCCGGCACTTGCCGGGGGATACTCCGTGGGGGGCTTATAGGGGGGAATTGGGGGGTTGGCAAGGGGTTTTATGAATAAAAACAAACGCGGGGATGTAGGCGGTAAAGCTTTAGTGTTGTGCCTCAAGGCGGCGGATGGTTTCGTCCATAATAGCTTTTTCTTGTGCTTGAATGATATTTTCGGCTGATTTTTGTAAGGTTTGTCCAAGATTTTGCATGTTGTTGGCAAGGTGTTGCATAACTTTAGGGAGTTGGGTAAGCATTTTTTGTCCAGTAGGCGTTTGGTAAAAAGCAGCTAATTCAATCACTTCTTGTTCTGTAAAAGCTTGGGAGTAAGTTTCTTCAGCGAATTTAAGCGTTGCTTGAGAAAGCATATTTTTAAGTTCAGGGCCAATTTTCTCGATGGTTACTTGGCTGTATGTTTTGGCAAATTTTCTTAACATATCATCAGGTTGGTCGGGACGTTGCGCTTTCAGTTCTTGATACATGGAGCTTTCAACTTGCTGGGGGAGTGAGTTGATGATTTGGTCAAATATGCCAAATGATGATTGTTGAATTTGTAAAAGATACTTAAGCGCGCTTTGATATTCGTTGTTTGAACTTGGAGAAAAGCTAAGTGATTGGGCAAGCGGATTTCCGGCAAGAATACAGGCTAAAGCGATAAAGGTGAGCTTAAACTTCATTTGGTATTCCTGCTGATGGTTACTCTGGCCCCACATTAAGCGTAACTCTGGAACTGCTGCGGCCTGTGGCTTCGAGGATGATGGCTACGAATTTGCCGGGTTTGCTGAAGTAGAGGCTGCTGGTGGCACTTTGAAAGCTGTTGACCAAACTCCAGCCCTGGGTGGGCATTTGGGTGGTGTAGAAGTTGTAGAGGCTGTTGACATCCCCCGCGCCTTCGGTGGTGAGTTTGCCCACGGTTTGGTTGGGGCTGGTGAAGATCACCGAGCGTTCGAGATCGATTTTATGGTTGGCGGGGATGGGGATGTCCGGGAAGGCTTTCAGCAGGCCGGCTTCGATGTCTTTGCTATCGGAGCGTGTTTGCACTTCGCCGGTTTTGGGGTTGACGGTGGTGACATCCGGGCGGGCTTGGTAGTTGGGGCCGCAGGCGGTGAGGAGACCTGCAATGAGGATGGTGGGGACTAGAAATGTTTTTTGCATGCATGGATTGTGGCGGGTGGTGGGTATGGCGTCAATGGGGGATGGGTAAGTTGGGTGTAGGGGTGTGCTTCTTGGAGAGGACGAAGCGAGGGGGTTGGTGGGTCCCCGAATGGCCGTGAGAGTTATGCTTGAGGATAGTTTGGTATTGGCCATTCGAGGACGGGCGGCCCTTGTTGGGTGGCTACCAGCTTGCACCGAGGTTCAGCCAGTGAGGATTATGTGATTCGATAAGTTTTATTTTAGCGGTGCGGGAGAGTTTCTTGAGTTGTTTTTCGCGTATTTGTGCTTCGGCGCGGGTTGTTACTTTTTCAAAATAAACCAGTTGGGTGACGTTGTATTTTGCGGTGAAGCTGTTGGCTAGGTTTTTGCTGCGATGGGTTTTGTAGCGTTGTTCGAGGTTGTCGGTATGGCCAATGTAGAGAGTTCCGTTATAGTCGCTGGCCAGGATGTAGACGTAGAACCAGTTTTCCATAGTACGGGTTAGTGGGTGGTGGGTTTGCCGTTGGTGGTTTGGGGGTGGAGGTGTGACAGGTCTTCGGCGGTGAAGGTGTGGTGCTGGCCGGTGGTTTGGTCCGTCAGGGTGACGGTTTTTTGCTGGATAAGCTCGGCAAGTTCGGCGGGTGGCAGGGCGGCAAGGGCGGCAAGCATGCGGCCGCGGGTATCGGTGGAAGGGCCCGCAAACGTGGGGTGGCTGGCTTGGTGGAGCAGCAGGGTGTCTTCCGCGAAGAGATTTTGCAGCAGCTTTTGTGGGCTGGTTTGCAGGGCTTCATCGGTTTTCAGGGTTTGCAGTAGCAGGTGCAAGCGCTGCCAGTCATCGGGCGGGACGGTTTGGCCGCCCACCGTTTGGAGCATCAGCGCCAGGGCTTGGTGTTGGTTGCTAAATACGGCGAAGTGCGTGGGGATTTGCGCGGAGGTGGTGAAGTATGCGGTGAGGCACTGCGCGGCGGTGGGGTGGCTAAGGCTGATGAGGGATTGGTAGCGGTTGTCGGTGTTTTCGGGGGTGGTTGTGGTGGGGGTTTCGAGTGTGACGGCGAAGAGGCCACCGCTGGTGTGGCTGATGGCAGCAAACGGCGTGCTTTGGGCGGCGGGGTTGGCGTAGGCGCGCAGCGTTCCGTTGCTGCTGGCGCTGGCGAAGGCGAGCAGGTTGAGCGCGGGGTGCTGGATTTGCAGGGTGGTGAGGGCCATTTGGCTATCGTGGGTGATAAGCGCGGCGGCGGCGAGGAGTTCGGTGAGGGTTTGGCGACAGTTTTCGGCCCCTTGGGCAAGGGTGGGGATATGCTCGGCCAGCCCTTGCAGCTGCAACACATGCCCGCGCACGGGGATGTTTTGGAAGCTGAAGGGCAGCAGCACGTTTGGGTTGGTGGCGGTGGACATGGGCGGCTTTTAGCTGAAACTGGGGAAAAAGCAAAGGCCGGAAACCGGCCTGCTGCTTTTTATTCTTAAAAGGTCGGCGCCGAGGGGTGGGGGGAGGAGGCGCCGATGAGAGAAACTTACCACATGATTTTGCGGTGGAAAGAGAGCGAATGTGTTTTTGGGCAACGGCGGTGTGACCTGTGTGGTATTTGGGTGACGGTTTTGGGATAAGGATATGAAATTACTTGAATAAGAAATGCCACGTTTTTGGCGCTGGCGCGCCGCACGTGGTTCTTGGGTTAGCACGTCTTTGGCGTGACACTGGTGCCGGTGGAGGGACTTGAACCCCCACGCCCTTGCAGGCTGCGGATTTTGAATCCGCCGCGTCTACCAGTTCCACCACACCGGCACTGGAGGGTGATTTGCCAGAGAGGCTTGGCTTTGGCAAGTGGTTTGTGATAGCTGGGGGCATGATTTGGTGCATGGGCTACCCCGAAGTGCTGCCGCTGGCTGATGGCTGCGTGGTGGCGGTGGGCAATTTTGATGGGGTGCATGCGGGGCACCAGAGCTTGTTGGCGGCGGCTTTGGCGCGGGCGGAGGCGTTGGGGTTGCCGCTGGTGGTGCTGACGTTTGAGCCGCATCCGCGCGTGGTGTTGCAGCCCGCGGTGCCGTTGCGGCGGCTGAGTGAATTGCCTGAAAAAGTGCGGTTATTGAGTGAATGTGGGGTGCGGGGGGTGGCGGTTTTGCCTTTTAATATGGAAGTGGCGGGGTGGAATGCGACAGCGTTTATGCAGCGGATTTTGGCGGATTGGCTTGGGGCCAAGGTGGTGGCGGTGGGAGAGAATTTTCGGTTTGGGCATCGGGCGGCTGGGAAAATTGAGGATTTGCGGGGGTTTGGGGCGTTTGAAGTGTTGGTGGCGCCGCTGGTGCGCGATAGTGGTGGGGTGGTGAGCAGTAGCCGCTTGCGGGGGGATTAGTTTTGGTATACTTGGTGGCTTAGGCCTATCTGCAACCGTTTGCGCCCCGTGGGGGCGAGATGGGCTGATGGAGAGTTTCATGACTATCCTGAGTATCCTGAATGACCCGAATGTGCCGTATCTGGCGAAAATGGGGTATTACCTTTGGTGGTATTTACCGCTGGTTGGTGCCATGATTGCTGGTGTTGTGTTACAATTAGGGCTAATGCTTTTGCTTGATGGGGATGACGATCCATTTCCTAACATATTGTTTTTTGTTGCTTTGGTGTTGTTCGGGTGTGCTTGTTATTATTACCCGGCAATACCAAGGTGAAACTGCCTAGATAGCATACGCTTGGCGGAAGGCCCGTGGTTGAAAAACTGCGGGCCTTTGGCTTTTGGATTGCTTTTGGGCGGTTTTTTGCATAGGGTGGGGGATATTTTGAGGTTGGTTTGAGAATGATTTGAGGTGATTGATGATGGCTGAGCAGCAAACGGGAGTGCAGGGCGAATGGGGCAAGACGTTGCAGTTGCCGAAAACTGATTTTGCGATGCGGGCGAATTTGCCTGCCCGCGAGCCTGCGTGGGTGCAGCGGTGGTTGGAGGAGGGGGTTTATGAAAAGCTGCGTGAGAAGCGGGTGGCTGCGGGGGCGGGGAAGTATATTGTTCACTTGGGGCCGCCGTATGCCAATGGGAACTTTCACATGGGGCATGTGCTGACCTATGTGCTGAAGGACTTTGTGGTGCGGCATAAATTTATGGCGGGGTTGGATAGCCCCTACGCGCCGGGGTGGGACTGCCATGGTTTGCCGATTGAGTGGAAGATTGAGCTGGAGCTGAAGAAAGAAGGCAAGAGCAAGTATGATGTGAGCAAGGCCGAACTACGCCAGCGTTGCCGTGATTATGCCGCCAAGTGGATTGGCGTGCAAAAGGGCGAGTGGCAGCGCTTAGGGGCATTGGGTGATTGGGACAAGCCATACATGACAATGGCGCCGCAGAACGAAGCGGGCACGGTGGCCGAACTGGGCAAAATGGTGCAGCGCGGGTTGGTGTTTAAGGCCTTACGCAGCACCCAATGGAGCTGGGCGGAAGAGACCGCGATGGCGGAGGCGGAGGTGGAATATAAGGAGGTGGTAAGCACGCAGGTTTATGTGGCTTGTAAGGTGGTTAGGAACCAGGAACCAGGTAGCCAGGAAGAGTATTTGGTGGTTTGGACGACGACGCCTTGGACTTTGCCTGCTAACCGAGCGGTGGCGGTGAAGGGGGATGAACGGTATGTTGGTATTGAGTATGATGGTAAGTGGTATTGGGTAGCAGAGGCTCTGGCGGAAGGGTTCGTGCGGGATGTTTTGGCCGGTGGTGACGTGAGCATGGG